>NZ_CAKLCK010000003.1:0-54738 GCF_921292965.1 Allocatenococcus thiocycli | reverse complement strand
ATGGCAATACTGGTACTTAAGTTTGTTGACTGTGAACAACCAAACAGCCACGAATCGACTGCGTTGTCATTTAAACAAATTATGAAGCTTAATCATGCGGCAATCATCGGCTGCATCGTTTCTGGTTTAACACTAGGTGCGATTTATGGCCTGATGCCTCTTGAGTTGATTAATCGTCAAATCAGCCACCAAGAAATTGGAACATTAATGGCATTAGTGATCCTAGGTGGTATGGCAGTGCAACCGTTAGTGACAGCGTTGAATAAGTACATGAGCCGTACAGTACTAATGGCATTTTTCTGTCTGTTAGGCATGTTTTCTATCGGTATCACGTTTATTTCAACGTCAACGGCGGTACTTGCTGCATCGCTTTTCTTATTGGGTGCAGCGACATTCGCTCTATACCCGGTTGCGATCAACTTAGGCTGTGCAGGGCTAGACGAGCGCTTTATTGTTTCAGCGACTCAAGTAATGCTATTTAGCTACAGCATCGGGTCAGTAGCAGGCCCTGTCGTAGCTGACAGCTTCATGGGTCAGGTACATGGTTTGTTAGGTTACTTATTTGCCACTTTAGTCGCGACATGTATTTACATGTTGTTGGCGGCGAGTAAAACCAAACAACAAATGGCAGCTGGTCTCTGATCATTTATTACTAAAATCTGAATACAAAAAACGAGAGCAAGTCGCTCTCGTTTTTTAATTACTCCGCCGCTTGTAACGATTCGATGCATTTGCAGCAGGTTTGTCTGGAACGCCTCGCTTTTCGTGAAGCAAATGTCTGATCGCTAACACAGGATGTTTCAGCAGCATCCTCGGGCCGGAATAGCGCATTATTAAGCGCATTTGTTCTTTCGGCTCAGGTTTATAACAGTGGATTGGGCATTTATTGCAAGTTGGCTTATTCTCGCCATAAGGACACCGATCAAGACGCATTTCTGCGTAATCCAGTAAATCACGGCACTCAGTGCAAAGCTCACCTTTCGAACCATGATTAGCCCGACAATACACTTCCACCATCGCTTTGACGGTTTTAAATTCGGTGGCAAGTTTGCCGAGTAAAATATCACTCATTACATTAACCAAATTAAACGTTTAGATATTAGAATCTATTTATACTCAATAGACTTAGTGACGGTCGCTCAGTGGTCAGGTTTTTTAAATCAGAAACCCATTAAAGTTGTAACTTAGTGGAAAAATCACTATCCTGCCTCGCTAAATTAAAGGACCAGCACCATGAACCGCAAGAAGAAAATCAATCAAATCTTAAAGGCAAAACAGAAAAAGCATAACGCTAAGCTACATAAGAGCAATAAGCCTCGCTATATTTCAAAGGCTGAGCGAGCCAAAATGGAAGCTGAAGAACAAAACCAAGTGACCGAGTCAGCTGAACAGAGCGTAACCACGCAAGTCAGTGACGAAGCATAAAAGAAGCCGCTTATAGCGGCTTTTCTATATAGAAAGAACTTATACTAATTAACCATTAACTAAGTTGATTTTCGTCACTTTTCACCGCAATTAGCTTTTTGTTTTCTGCCAATCTAGGGCAATTATCGCACAGTTTTCTACCTTCACATTTATAAACCAAACAGCAACTTTTTCTCACTAATTTCAATGGTAGAGCCACAGACGGTTCATAAAGTGACAGCGCGTTGTTGGTATCCAGATCAAGCGCCTGAAGCCATAACACGGCATGCTCTCTTATCATGGCGTTTGTCATCTGCGGAAAGTGCTGCTGCAATCGCATTAACCCAACCAAAATACCGTCTGAGATTAATTGATGGGTAAACCCCGGTCGAATACGGGTCCATTCACTCATTTGATTTTGATAGTAGTCGAAAAGTGATTTTATCTGCGAACCAGCAGTGTTTATCAGCGTCTGATGATCGCCCTGAACAAGTGATTCATCTTGAAAACGATAACCGCTGACAAAGCAGGGTTTAACGGATTGAGCCATACCATACAGGTTCGGTAGTGAATGAAAGTGGTATATGGATATCAAGGCCACATAGACTGGTTGCCAACATAATAAATCCCATGTTCTGGTCAGCCAGTAAGCTCTGCCCGCTTCTGGAAAAGCTTCAGATAGCTGCTGATATAAATCCTGAATGATTGGGTTAATGTCGTTATCAGTATGAATCTCGCCTTCGCTTATGCTCCCTAAATCACCATGCAGGTACGGCGTTATCGCATTTGTGGCTTGGAAAAGTTGTGGGAAGAATGATTCGGACATGACTATTCCGTTTGATGGTATATGGGCTGTATCTTTATACTCAAACATTAATTCAAATGCAAACCATTCTCTTTATCATTGACGAATAAAGCCATCGAATTCCATGAAAGTGAGTCCCGACAATGACTATCCAGACATACTTGGTTACGAAAAATCAGGCTAAATCACAACATATATTTAAAGTGCGTCGCATTTTTATGCCTTAGCTCGTCAAAATAATAAACACAATGCATACACATCGATAAACGTACATTAACAGATGGAGTCTGTAGCGTGAGTTAATGCTCGTTCTTAAACATTACTTTGCGTCATCTAAGGTAATGTGAACAACATAAAGTACTTTTCCTGAGAATAGATAAACAATGGAAGCAATTGTTTTGAATAAGGAAATCTGCTCATGCTGTATCTAGAGTTTCTGTTTTTGCTCGTGATGCTTTATATCGGCTCACGCTATGGAGGTATCGGCCTTGGGGTCGTTTCTGGTATCGGTCTGGTGATAGAAGTCTTCATTTTTAAGATGCCGCCGACCTCTCCTCCCGTCACCGTAATGTTAATCATACTAGCCGTGGTTACTTGTGCATCAATTCTAGAAGCTGCGGGTGGTTTGAAATACATGCTTCAAGTCGCGGAGCGCGTGCTGCGTAAGAACCCTAAGCGCGTGACTCTGATTGCTCCCTTTGTTACTTACTTTATGACCTTCTTGCTAGGTACTGGCCATGCGGTGTATTCGATCATGCCGATCATTGGTGACGTTGCACTGAAAAATGGTATTCGTCCCGAGCGCCCAATGGCAGCGGCCTCTGTTGCTTCTCAGATTGCGATTACGGCTTCTCCAATTTCTGCCGCAGTGGTTTACTACTTAGCGCAGTTATCGGATATTCAGCATGAAATCACTCTGCTTTCAATTCTGCTTGTAACGGTGCCAGCTACCTTATTTGGTACATTGCTTATGTCACTTTACAGCCTAAAACGTGGTAAAGAGCTAGAAGACGATGAAGAATACCAAAATCGCCTGAAAGATCCGGTGTGGCGTGAAAAGATCTTAACCACAACCGCGACATCTTTAGATGAAGTGCTTCCGACTAGCGCTCGTAATTCCGTGCTTATGTTCATTTCGGCTATCTTGGTTATTGTCGTTATCGCGATGTGGCCGGAAGTTCGTACGATTGTCGATGGTGAGAAGCCAATCAGCATGGCCGTCGTGATCCAAATGATGATGCTCTGCTTTGGCGGTATTATTCTGCTTGCAACGAAAACCGATCCTCGTAAAGTGCCTGATGGTGTCGTTTTCAAATCGGGTATGGTGGCTGCCATCGCTATCTTTGGTATCGCCTGGATGTCAGACACATACTTCCAATACGCAATGCCTCAGTTTAGAACGGGCATTGTGGCGATGGTCACCGACTATCCGTGGACGTTTGCACTTGCGCTCTTCATCGTGTCTGTAGTGGTGAACTCGCAAGCAGCAACAGCACGTATGATGCTGCCAGTTGGCTTAGGTTTGGGGCTTGATCCGGCCTTGTTGATTGGTTTGATGCCTGCAGTATACGGTTACTTCTTCATTCCTAACTACCCTTCAGATATCGCAACCGTTAACTTTGATACGTCGGGTACGACGAAGATTGGTAAATGGTATTTCAACCACTCATTTATGTCGGTGGGTCTGATTGGCGTGATTGGTGCTTGTTGCTTAGGTTACGTATTAGGACAAATGATCATCCCATCATAGTTATTGCTATTTGAATAAAGACGAGTCATTGTACAAAGTGTACGCCTGAAATGACTCGTCTTTTTCATGTCTGGTGCTTGCACTCCAGCCATAATCTGTTGTTTCTTAGTGTTTAAAGCAGAAAATTCTCATCTATTTCAACGAAAGTGTCTGCACAGTCAATGAGTGTTTGCGATGTCAATTTCGGAACGCCATAAACCGTAACTTTCTTGTTGTATCGCTGTTGAATGCGCTCCACCAGCAAACTAAAGTCACCATCGCCAGAAACAAGAATCACTGTATCGACATCAGGCGCAATCTCGATTGCATCCAGAGTAATACCGACGTCCCAATCGCCCTTCGCACTGCCGTCACGTCTTTGGATAAAAGGCTTTAACATTACCTCAAAACCAACACCTCTAAGGATATGGTGAAACTGTCGTTGCTTAGGATCATTACTCGCAATGGCATAAGCCTTCGCGCTGACAACGTCCTTACCTTGCGTAGCGACATACCAAAACTGGTTGTAATCGAAGTTACAACGGTAGGCTTCACGACAGGTGTAATACACGTTCTGTACATCAACCAGAATCGCTATCTTTTGTTTACTTTCCGAAGTCATTTAATTCTATACGTTGTTTATTTGCTGCCTACCCTAAGCCAGTTTGCAAAAAAGCACAATGAGCCATTTCCACTAAACTTAACGTATAAGCGAGAGTGTTAGCATATAAAGGATCAGTCATGAGTAAACCAATCATTTTGATACTACTTTTAGGCTTGGTATCACCGACAACCTTTAGCTACCCTTCTTACGCTCAATACTGGCCGCATCGCAGTGTACTTTTCTTCGCGCCAGCGAACGATGCCCGTGTAAAACAGTTTCTACTTGAAACGCTAATGAACGAATGTGAACTTGAAGAACGTGACGTCGTCACTTTGGTCATTGCCGAAGATGGCTTTACGTTTCCTAAGGGGATAAAAGAGGAACTGGATATCTCTGTTTTATCGAAGAAATATGATGTAAAACAGGGTGAATACACTGCTATTTTGCTTGGAAAAGATGGCCTGGAAAAGTATCGCTGGGGCGCAGAAACGGACTGGCAATTCATCAACGAGTTAATTGATGAAATGCCAATGCGTAAGCAAGAAATGCAAAGCCAAAGCAGCCCCTGCAAGATTTAAGCGTTGACTTATTGGGGGAACCAAGCCAACTTGTTATGAAGTTGCGTAACGCTTCCAACCACGATCAGCGCCGGACTTTCTGCTTGCGCTGCCATACGAGATAATTCATTCAGTTTGCCAACAAAAACACGCTGCTCTGGTCTTGTACCATTTTCAATAATTGCACATGACATGTCTGGTGCTAAACCATGTGTAATGAGCTTGTCCATGATATACCCACTCTGTTTGAGCCCCATATAAAACACTAAGGTGTTGTTTGACTGCGCTAAAGAGTGCCACTCAATTTCACGACCATCTTTCTGCACATGACCAGTAATGAATTGAACGCTTTGCGCATGATCGCGATGCGTTAGTGGAATACCAGCGTATGCCGTTGCGCCAGCCGCCGCTGTGATACCCGGTACCACTTCGTATTTTATTCCGTATTCGGCAAGCTCTTCTAACTCTTCACCACCACGGCCAAAAATGAACGAATCACCACCTTTTAAGCGAACTACACGTTTACCTTCCTGCGCTTTCTGTACCAAAATCTGGTTAATTTGCTCTTGTGGCACACAGTGAAAATCTAGCTTTTTCCCCACGTAAATCATTTCTGCTCGCGCATTCGCCAACGCCAAAATGTCTTTAGATACCAATCGGTCATAGACCACCACATCTGCAGATTGAATCGCTTTCCAACCCTTTACGGTGAGTAAATCCGGGTCGCCAGGTCCTGCGCCAACAAGTGAAACAAAACCGCTGTTTAATGAGGTGTTAATGGTAGTCATAAATGGCCTATTGAAAAATTTAGATATAAAGAGTAACACTCTCACTAAGCTCTTAGGGCTAAAACCACTCTAAGGAGTTATTACTTTTTATCTCTAAACCTATAAAATATATAGCGAAAGTTAAGAGTAAAGAATGGCCCCACCCATCAAGTAGCGGGACCATAACAAGCGAATTATTTAGCCATTGCAGTCTCTGCTTTTACTTCTGTTTCCGCAGTTAGAGAAGGTGCAGTTTTTGCGTGCGTTAAGTACAGTGGCAGACATGTCATCACCAAGCCACCAACAATGTTACCTAAAATGGTTGGGATAAGGTTGAAGTTCAACCAAGTTGCAATACCAAAGTCAGCACCCAAAATCATTCCTAGCGGGAACAGGAACATATTTACCACGGTATGCTCGAACACTAATGCGAAGAAGATGAAAATTGGGAACCACATCATCGCTACACGACCAGATACAGAGCGCGCAGTCATGTTACCAATTACGCCTAAACACACCATTAGGTTACAGAAGATGCCGCGTACAAAGCAGGTGATCCATCCGTCCATTCCCATGTTTTCAAAGCCAAGGCTACGTGCCGTTGATACCGCGACAAATTTCTTCGCTACCGCATTGAGTTCTAATGAGAAGTTACCGGTAAGAGAAATCGCGACCAGGTAAGCTACGATAAGAGAGCCGATAAGGTTACCTAAACCAACAAGACCCCAACAACGGAAAATACGCCCCCAAGTAATACCCGGACGGTTTGCAAACTTAGCCAGCGGAGCAAGGCCGAATACGCCAGTAACCAGGTCGTAGCCCATTACACTTAGGATGACAAAACCTACAGGGAAGACCAAAGCCCCTACTACACCCATTCCTGTTTGTACGATGGTCGTTATCGCGACTACAACCGCCAAAGAAAGAATAATACCTGCCATTGTACCGCGTAACAGTAGGTCTCGAGTGCTGGTATTGGTTTTTGCTTCACCAACGTTGATCATAGTTTGCACGAACTCAGCTGGTTTAAAGTCTGTAGACATGAACGTGTCCTTATTCAAAAATGAAAGTTAAAAGTTAGAGATTGAATAGAGAAAGGCTTCCCAATTACGACTCGCGGTTGTCGTGGTCATTTCTCGGTGTCCTCCCAGAAACGACCTCCGGGAAGCCTTTACCTATTAAATCTAAGGATTCAATCAATGCCCTCCTCGTTTGAGGAGGGCACATTCGCTAAGCTTGTATCTCGACGTCACCATTGGTAACACGTGTTTTGTACGCTTTCACACTAAAACCTTCGTCTTCCATACAAATACCGGTTGTTAGGTTAAAACGTTGCTTTTTAAGCGGACTTGCTACCCAAAGCTCGCCTTGGTGCTGACAAATCAAACCACGCGATAACACGTTTGATTGGAAAAACGGGTCGGTATTGCTGATTGCCAACACTTCTTCCGCTTCAGTCGGGCGAAATACCGCAACTTGCTGACCATTAAACAGTGCGCAAACACCAGTACCCGGTACGATATCGTTGATGTGACAGATTTTTTCAAATGACATAATCCACCTTCCCTTAAGCTTCAGTCATGGCTACGTGTAGGATGTCGCCTTTCGCTTCAGGGTGTTTCTCCGTGAAGGTCGCCGGGCGGTGCTGTTCGCGCTCAGGTACAAACACAACGTTTTCATCGCGTTTATCTGAGTTAATAAAGTGTGCAAAGCGAGTCAGTTGTGATTCGTCGTTGATGGTTGCTGTCCATTCACACTCGTACTCATCAACAAGCTTCGCAACGTCTGCTTCTAATTGATCATTAATGCCAAGTTTGTCGTTTACGATCACTTCGCGTAGGTAGTCGACACCACCTTCCATGTTTTCCATCCAAACTGAGGTACGCTGTAGTGGCGCAGCCGTACGGATGTAGAACATCATGAAACGGTCGATATACTTAATGAGTGTTTCTTTATCCAGATCGCTTGCTAACAGATCAGCGTGGCGAGGCTTCATACCGCCGTTACCACACACGTACATGTTCCAACCAGCATCTGTTGCGATGATGCCAAGGTCTTTACCCTGCGCTTCGGCACACTCACGAGTACAGCCAGACACACCGAACTTCATCTTGTGCGGAGTACGAATGCCTTTGTAGCGGTTTTCGATGAATGAACCCAAACCAACCGAATCTTGAACACCGTAACGACACCAGGTAGAACCCACACACGTCTTAGCCATACGAAGGGCTTTAGCGTACGCTTGACCGGTTTCAAAACCAGCGTCGATTAGCTTGCGCCAGATCTCCGGAAGATCGTCTTTTTGAGCACCAAACAAACCGATACGTTGGGCGCCTGTCACTTTGGTGTATAAGTTGTACTCTTCTGCGACTGCTGCTAGCGAGCCCAAGGCTTGAGGCGTTACTTCACCGCCAGCCATACGCGGAATCACAGAGTAAGTACCGTCTTTTTGAATGTTACCCAGGAAGTTGTCGTTGGTGTCGTGTAACTTAACCAGTTGTGGCTTAAGAATGTGCTCACCCCAGCAAGACGCTAAAATCGAACCAGCTAGCGGCTTACATACTTCACAGCCGTAGCCTTTACCATACTTCTCTAATAGCTCATCGAACGTTTTAATTTCTTCAATGCGAATAAGATGGAACAGCTCCTGACGAGAGTAAGCAAAGTGTTCACATACGTCGTTCTTCACTTCAATACCAGACTTCGCAAGCTCTGCGTTGAGTACTGAAGTCACAAGAGGAATACAACCACCACAACCAGTACCTGCACCAGTGACGGCTTTAATGTCGCCTAATGTATGGTGACCATCCGCTACCGCCTGTGCGATTTTGCCTTTTGTCACATCAAAACATGAACAGATCACCGCACTTTCAGGTAGGGCGTCAGCACCTAATGCCGGTTTTTCAGCACCTGCGTGTGCAGGCAAGATAAGCGCATCCGGATGTTCTGGTAGGTCGATTTCGTTTAGCATGAGCTGCAGTAGATCGCCGTAGTCAGACGTATCACCAACTAGCACAGCACCAAGTAGCTTTTTGTTATCTGCAGAGACAATCAGGCGTTTGTAAACTTCTTGCTCTTCGTTTTGGTAAACGTAGCTCTTACAACCTTCAGTACGGCCATTCGCATCTCCGATTGAACCTACTTTCACGCCAAGCAGTTTCAGTTTTGCAGACATGTCTGCGCCCTGGAATTTACTTTCAGTGTTACCTAACAGGTGATCAACTGCGACGGTTGCCATTTTGTAACCTGGCGCGACAAGGCCATAGAACATGCCATTCCAAGAGGCACATTCACCGATTGCGTAGATGTCTTTGTCTGAGGTCTGACAGTGGTCATTGACTTCGATACCGCCGCGCGCGCCCACTTCCAATTCCATTTGACGAGCAAGTTTGTCTTGAGGGCGGATACCCGCAGAGAAAACAATGAAGTCAGTCTCTAACTCTGTGCCGTCAGCAAAACGCATCACATTGCGTGCGTTTTCCCCTTCCGGAGCAATCTCAAGCGTGTTCTTGCTGGTGTGAACGTTCACACCCATACGCTCGATCTTTTGACGCAGTTGATTACCACCTGCAAGGTCAAGTTGTTCTGCCATCAGTTTTGGGGCGAATTCAACAACGTGCGTTTGCACACCTAATGCTTTTAGCGCGCCCGCCGCTTCAAGACCTAGTAAACCACCACCGATGACCACACCAGATTTACTGTTCTTCGCACGTGCTTCAATCGCTTTGAGATCTTCAATAGTACGGTAAACAAAGCAATCTTTACTTTCATGGCCTTTGATAGGTGGAACAAAAGGAAATGAGCCAGTCGCTAGAATCAACTTGTCGTATTGAACTTCACGGCCTGTATTTGAATACACAATACGGTTTTCACGGTTAACGTTGATGGCACGTTCGCCGATCAACATATTGATGCCATGTTTCTGGTAAAAACCTTCTTTTACCAATGAAAGTTCGTCGGCAGTGTGATGTGAAAAGTAAGAGGAAAGGTGCACACGATCGTAGGCAACTCGTGGTTCTTCGCAGAAAACGGTGATATCCAACTCGGAGACATCCGCTTTCTCGACTAAGTCTTCAATGTAACGATGCCCTACCATACCGTTACCGATGACTACTAGCTTCAACTTGCTCATTATAATTCCTAAGGGTTAGGTTTTTATCACTGAGCTCATTGTCATTTGTGTAAGAAAATTAATACATGATGTAAATCAATTACAATTTCAAACTACCCTAAAGGGGTAGACACCTGTATTTACGCTTATTATCAATCAAATACCGTAATTTAAGGACATAAAACTGATGATTGAAATACAGTAATAAGTACAATTTAATTCATTAATTTTCATCTCCCTTCACACTTATGAACCTTCTGATTTCTTTATAAAAATCAATCTTATCAATAAAAATCTTTTACTAGCTAATAAGCATTATAAGGACTAGAATCAGATTTCATTCATGTGGTTAATTCATGTGATACATACCCTATTCGACATATAAAAGCCGTCCCATATTTATGAGGCGGCCTTTTGTTTTTGGAGTCAGAAAATGTCAGAAAGCAACCCTATCTATATATCAAATATAGATATTAATAGAATCACAGCTATGCTGGACAAGATGCCAAGTGTCGCTGCTGAGTTAGTAAAACTGGAAGAAGAACTTGATAGAGCAATCGTTGTTGAGCCAGAAGAAATGCCAGACAACGTTGTACGGATGAATTCTACTGTTGAATTTAAGTTCTCTGGTGATGAGAAGGTGTTAACCAGAACACTTGTCTATCCGCAAGACCTAAAAAGCAGCGACGATATTTCAATTTTCGCTCCGGTTGGCAGCGCGTTAATCGGACTAGCTATTGGACAAAAGCTCGACTGGCCAATGCCAAATAAACAAACAAAAACCATTGAGATAGTCAATGTTACCTACCAACCTGAGCAAAGTGGTGCCCTAACTCGCTAGCCTCAGTTGTCCCGGTGCAAAGGAACACCATAACTTTGCACCAGGAGCGCTTATCTTTCCAGCCCACTTTTTCGTGCCAATTTAGCAACATATTCTAAACTATTCACTTATATTTCCACTTTATTCAATGATACCGAATAGAAAACTTTCGATATGTTTCGTATATTGAATGCACCGAAAACCGTCATAGCCGGAACATGGAAGAGTACTTAAAGCGAATAGAGCAATTGGAAAAAGAGAACGAAGATCTCCGACGTCAAAATGCTCGACTGGAAGAAAAGCTCAACGCCGCACTCGATAACAATGGCCTTTGTTTGTGGGAACAACATATCCCCTCCGGCACATTGACGATATTCAACATGCAGTGGGGTAAAATGTTGGGTTATCAGCCTCACGAACTTACTGCCACGGTCGAAACCTGGAAAAACAACCTGCATCCAGAGGATTACGATCTCGCTGTTGGTGCATTTGAGGATCACCTAGCAGGAAAGACTGATCTCTACCAAGTCGTTCACCGCATGATGCATAAAGACGGGACTGACAGTTGGGTTTCTGACAGAGGCCGGATTGTAGAGTACGCAGATGATGGCTCCCCACTTCGTATGATGGGTACCCACATCGACATTACTAATGAAAAACGCTACGAGCAGCAACTGGCAAAACTTGCCAATAGCGATCCTCTTACCGGGCTACTAAACCGAAGTGCCATGGAAAAATGCTTCAAAGAAAATGCGGACCTTTGCCAATCAATTAAGCGCTCTCTCATCTTTTTCGATGTGGATAATTTTAAAACCGTCAACGACGAACTGGGTCACCACGCGGGTGATAGTTTATTGATTAGCATTGCGAACAGTCTCAAAGAGCTCACACCTACTGACGCACAAATTGCTCGAATCGGTGGTGACGAGTTCGTAATCCTATGTAAAGAGTCCTCTCGAAAAGAACTGGGTGAGTTGTGTGACCGGCTTTTGACCTGCGTGCCTTCCACCATGCAGTCCATCATAAATCTAGATTATGAAAACGCACTGAACGTTGGATTAAGTATTGGTGTGTGTATTTTCCAGGCAAGTACGGGTAACTTCGAAGAGATATATCAAAAAGCCGATGCTGCCATGTACGAGATAAAGAAGAATGGCAAGAATGGCGTCGCGTTTATCGAGCTCACTTAACTTACTGACAAGTTGAGATAGTCATTACTCGATAATTGCACACCTGCATAAAACAGCAGGTACAAAAAAACCAGTCATAAAGACTGGTTCTAAGAATTTTGGAGGCGCCTCCCGGAGTCGAACCGAGGTCCACGGATTTGCAATCCGCTGCATAGCCACTCTGCCAAGGCGCCTTTCTAAATTGTTTGTTCTCTAAATTGATTAGATGGTGCCCCGGGCCGTGCTTGATGGTCCGACACTCGGCCGGTCAGCTCGACGGTGGGATTTTCAATCCACACATCTTTTTGATGGTGCCCCGGGCCGGACTTGAACCGGCACAGCGCGAACGCCGAGGGATTTTAAATCCCTTGTGTCTACCAATTCCACCACCAGGGCAACGCAATCATGCGATGGCAACACCACCTTCTCTACGACCTTCGCCGTGAGAACGAGGCGTACTTTAACCTATTGAGATTAACCGTCAACAAAAAATTTATCTTTTTTATTCAAGTGATTAAAATGCGATCTTTGCGGCTTAATAGTCAAACAATTCGCACAACGATTAAACATAGTTAAATAAAGAAATCTGAATGCCTATTCTGAATTTAATCTGCAACCTTCGTATTCCAGCAAATCTGCAATTGATATAACACCTCCGATCTCTTGTTTTAAGAAGTCGCATGCCAAACTGTAAACCAACTGTACACCTGTTCACTCAGTACACCTACTTAATGTGATGTTTTATCTCTATCCTAACTGGTTGAATCAAAAGCGTATTTAGAATTTACAACCAAACCATTTCAACAACTGGTTAACAAACTGTTCACCATAACCTTAAAAATACAGTCTTTTAAACACCCTAATTCCTTAAATATCAGCCAGTTATGTTTTGGTTTGTTTCTTGCTCTGTAGTGTGCAACTGACAGAAGCTTCGAGTTGTCACTATGTACTAATCATTTTGGAGCATCTGTCTTGGGACGGGGGCACATTAGTTAGTGTGTCCAATGATGCCGGATCCAGTGTTGGCATCATTGGATACTCACATCGCCCTTATATCAACTTTCAATGAAAAAAGAAGGTAGATGATGGAACATTCAATATATAGCCGACATAAAGGGCTGCTCAGCACGATACTCATAAGTGCGGCAGGTCTTTATGGGCAAACAGCGTTAGCTCAAGATCCCGGAATACAAAGCGTATGTATGGAAGATCTTTACAACAAAAGCCTAAATTGTACCGCTAACGACATTAATATCGCTGAGGCTACAAACATCGAAGTAACAGCAATTGGTGGTCAACCTGTTGATGCTGGTACAAATGTCTGTGTCGCTAACCAATCTGTAACTTTTACTGCTGATTTTGAGGTTGTATCAACTGCAAGTGCACGTTATGACATTGGTTTGTATTTTCAAAACGATGGAGGTCCAGACGCACTAAATGGCAGTTGTAATATATATACTTTAAGTAACCAATATTCGCAGAATGCCAGTGACTTAGATTCTGACGCTTGTTTGGATGTAGAACAAGCAGAAGTCGTCACTCATTCAGCGGAAGTAACTACTCTCTGTCAAGATACTGATGGTGATGGTCAACTCAACCTACCAAACTGTGTAAGCTGGCGTCAACCTGGTAAAAATGAAGTTTGTGAGGACGGTAATGATGCGTTTCCTGGCGCACCATCAAAATGTAATTGTGACGACAACTATAACATTCCAATCTTTATTCAACCAGATCCACCCAACTCAACTAAATCTGTAAACAAGTCATCAGGTCAAGAACCAGGTGATGAATTTATTTACACTATTAAGATTGAGCCTGCTGAAACTACCGGTAATGATGTTTACATAAATAAAATTGTAGATGTTGTTTCGTCTAGTACCAACGGTAGTGGTCCTGTAACGTTTGTGTTAAATGGAGGTAGCTGTGTCAATATAGTGTACTTTACACTGTACTTTTCCTGTATCAATAAAGTTTTCCTTTATCTGTTTGAAAGCAGTATCCGTAAAGCGTTTGCAATAAGGGCATTGAAAGTCTGAGAACTCAATGATTGCAATTTTTGCTTCTGTACTTCCCAAAACTGGAAGGTTACCATCGTCAGTAAAGTTAGGTTGATTAGGTAGTATTAGTGGCTCTTTCTTTGGCGGTTTGAATGCCAACTCTTTCATCTCTTTTACTTCACTTTCAACCTTACTCTGCGAAAATGAAAGGTGTTCCGTTCCAAAGTGTTGAAAATAAGTTGTTTACACCTCACTAGTGTTACATATATCAGTAATGGATTTTAGATACGACTTTGTCGAGGAATCTCATTACTAGTAATGACCCTAGATGCATAAATAAATTTACAACTTATTATTAAACAGTCACTTCTTTCAATTTGTTAAAAAGTATTGTCAACGTGTTAACATAAGTCAATTTACGTAATAAGGTTAATTGGTTTATAACGATAAATATGGCTTATAAATCAGAGTTATACCTCATTAGTACCATAAATAAGATTTAAACCTATTAATCTAGTCATTAAATGTGCCACTTTAATAAAATCTAAAAGAATTAATAATCCGGATTACCAGTGGTAATCTCAATTAACAGTTGACTAACTGGTAAACCAACATCATATTTCGAACATTTATTGTCTACTGCTTTGATTTAAATCAATTTCTTCGCCGAAGTAAAAAATAAAACCCACTTTTCAACTAACATTAATTATAGAGATTGGTAATTTTACGTTTAACACATGAATTATATATAATTTTCTGTTTTGTCCGTCACTTTTGAAATATAGGGAGGATCTATTATGACATTGCGTAATAAAGAACTTATCCTCTTAGTCATCGCGTGCTTAGTATTTTTAGTTTGTATTACACTTGGCCGTTAGATGGGCTAGTATCGCTGAAAGAGCACCTGTAATGTGCTAACTTAACGTAATCATTTTTAAGCTTTTGTGCTCTTTCAGTTTTCTCAAGTTGCCATATAAGCTACTAACGCCAAGAATAGTACTCAGGATACTCGCCCAAACACCTTTCAAGATAAAACCATAAGGCTTAAGACAATCCCCTATCGCTTGTGACAATGGCCCCAAACCTTCTATACGCATCATGAGATGTTATGAACAATACCCTCCCGATTAATATGGTAAATGAACATCATGCTGTGCTAATGTAGCAACTTATGATCGATCGCCTCCAGAACACTACTACTCCAATAGATATGACAAAACTGCAAACTCGGACATTCTTACCGGCTAGGTCATTGATGCGCACTATTACCTGGCTACTATTCGTGATGGTGGTTTCTGTGTTTGGTTGTCTTGTCTACTTCTTAAACTCGTTAGATAGCCTTGCAGCCGATGAATTGTCCCATAGAGTCCAGTTAGCTTTGCAACTTGAGAAGCGTAACGCCAGAGACTCTCTAGAGGAATATTCTTTTTGGGATGAGGCATACCAAAAAATAGAGGTTGAGCGTGACTTGGCTTGGGTCGCAAAAAATTCAGGCGATTATCTCATGGATAAGCATGACTTTGATTTCAGTGTTGCCATTACTCGTGGGGATCAAGAAGTCTACCTAATTAAAAGCGGCGATGCTAAAACCATCAACTATAACGATTTAAAGCAGCCACTTCTAGAGATGATGGCTGTCTCCAAGCAGCTAAATACTGAGAAAAAGCTCACCAACGGCTTGTTCCGTATTGGCCAAGATGTGTATCACATCGTTGGCGGACCTTTTATCAGTGAGCAGAATAAACAAGCGCGCGAAGGAACCTATCTAGCGTTAGGAAAACGTATTGATACCGATTACCTCAGTGAACTTGAAAACGACTATCAACTTTTCCGGCTCAATTTAAGCAACAGCGCAGATGGGCTTGTCAGTTACAAGACGCTTTACTCGCCTTCCGGTCAGGTAGTTGCTTACCTATCTTGGCAACCTCACGTTCCTAGTAAGGCGATCATCCCAACAATCACACTCATAACGATTTTGTTTGCCTTCCTTATTACAGCGGTGACGATGTATATCTTGAAGAAAGAGCAAGTCAGTCGAGAAGAGTATGAAGGCCAGTTGTTCGAGGAAGCAACGACTGACTCTTTAACCAAAGTGAAAAATAGACGCTATTTTATGATGATGGGTGTCAATGAGTTTAATACCTGCAATCTATTAGAAGAAAAGCGGCTTTCCGTTTTGGTTTTGGATATCGACTACTTTAAAAGTATCAATGACAAGTTTGGGCATAGTGTTGGCGATAAAGCGTTGACGCATTTTACTCAAGTGTGTCGAACTGGATTAAGAAAGGCCGATATCTTGGGTCGAATAGGTGGCGAAGAATTTGCCATTATTTTACCTCTAACAGATGCTAAAAAAGCAAAAGAAATTGCGAACAGAATTCGCGTGCTAATTGAGAAGAGCCCCTGTGTTTCTCATGGTAAGTTGATCAATTTAACCGTTAGTATTGGCATCGCAGCCTTTAATCAGCAAGACAACTTTGAAGCTATGCTTGAGGAAGCTGACAAAGCGTTGTACAACGCGAAACATCAGGGTAGAAACCAAGTCATTATTTATCATGACTATACGCAAGAGCTAGGGTAAAGCACGAGCATAGTAAGTAGGCAAGCTTTTCACCTGGTCCGCCTCCCCAATCTCGAAGAATTTTGCATTTAGGTATACCATTAACTATCTAAAGCGTCTGCGTTTGGGAGTTTCTGACTATGTCTAAAAGGCCACCGTCTCGTTTGCCGTTATATTCTGATTCTGATCTTAACTTTATCCTTCCTAATTTTCTTATCAGCGAATTTTTCTATGCGAGATCCTTAGAAAAAGACGTCATCCTTGACCAAGACCCAGAGTTTAACCATCAATACCGTGTCACGTTGAGACGAATGCGTTCACTAAGTCTTTTGTTAAAAGAACTCTTACCGCAATTTGAACGAAAGCTCCTCAAGCCAAGCTTAAAACTAGTAATGAAAAAAACGAACTTGTTACGTGATCTAGATGTATTCATCATGAATAAAGCACGCTATGTCACCATGCTCCCAGAGCATAAGGCATCATTAGAGCGTATGTTTACCATCATAGAAGACCATCAATTTGAAGAGCAGCAGCGCGTGGCAGATTGGTTAACAAGTAGAAGATACCTTAGTACGTCAATTTTGATTGAAAATAGCCTTCGCCGCGCTTTACGCAGCGAAGATCAATCCGAGCACATTGATCCGCTAAGTTTTGCAAACAATAAGATCGTGACCCAGTTTCGCCGAGTGAGTAAGTCTATCACCAAAATTTCTGACACAAGTGAGGATAGCGATATTCACGCATTGAGAATCAAATGCAAATCGCTTCGCTACCTCCTTGAATGCTTTTCTGCGCTCTATTCAAAAGAACAGCATAAAGATAACGTTAAACAACTTAAGTTACTGCAAGATAAACTCGGAAACTTTAACGATACCTCCACACAAATCGCTTTTTTCTCTCATCTGAGAAGGACTTCGGCCAAACGAAAAGAAGACAGAAAAGCACTGAAAGCGCTGATCAATGAGATAAAAAACCAACACAAACAAACTCGCCAGACCGTCGTGAGTGATGTAAAACTGTTTCATCAATTCCTTCAGGAATCATCCGCTTTGGATTTGTATCGAGTTTGAACAAGCATTGTTCAATAGCGCTCGTTTCTCTGTGACATGGCTTTTCACGTATTCTTCATAAACTCACTCTAAAGTATTGAGCTGGGCAAGAATAAGAACGTTAACGTGAAACCATTAAAACGATACCAATACGAACGTTACGCCGTGTTATGTAATCTGGCATATCCTCGCGTTTTTAAACAAACTCGTTACGGATTTGATCCTAACGGTCAGAGAGTCATTAAAAACGAGCACGGAAAAATCATGATTCGTGTCCTCTGGAGTAAAAAGAGCGAAGAGGTCGTTGTGGTAATCAAAGGTTCTCATAGCCTTTCTGATTGGTTACTAAACTTCGCAATGTGGACCAAAAGTTGTCGTCAATTAGGTCTGAAATATCGTATCCACGCGGGCTTCTACCACCTGTTATTCCAAGAAAGTATGCCAAGCAGAAATGAAGACAGGCTAGGTTTGAGTGTAATTGAGCGGTTAGAAGACACCGTTGTCCCTCTGATTTTGCAAGGCAAACGCATTACTATTACTGGGCATTCTTCTGGTGGTGCAATCGGCAGTGTTTTTGCTGATTATATCGAGAGCAAATATCCCAAAAGTATCAAACGCGTCGTGACATTTGGCCAACCTGCTATTGGTGACTGGACATTCAAGAAACGATATCAGTTGGGACACAAAACCTATCGAATCTGTTGTGATATCGATATTGTCACTTTCATGCCACCCGTTCCCTTTCTGTACTGGCACGTTGGCAAAATGCTTTGGTTATATAACGGCAGAATTTACGAAAATACGCCGACCATGATTCGATTAGGGCGCTCATTGATAAGTTGGCTATTTCGCCCCTTCTCTTATCATTTGATGAGCAAGTATATTCGTAATAAGGACTTCTTTGACGAAAGGTGAAAGGCTTGAAAAAGCCGAACTCAATCGGCTTATCGGTATTATCTAAATTACAAAGATGCGATTTCTTTATCCAATTGATATTTACTGTCAGTAACGATTTTTTCTAATACTTCAACGCGCTGTTTTAATTCCACGACTTGCTTTTTGAGATTGTCCTGGTCTTCTTGGCTCATGGCATTACGCTCAGAGACCTCTAGCGCTCTTAATTCCTTTTTATGGTTCAAGATAAGTTTGACTATCCCGCCGCCAAACAAAGAACCGAACACAATAGCAACCACCAATACATCAGCAACAGATTCCATTCTTTTATTCCTCTAAATTTTGCTTAGATAAAGGTTACTCATTAACCCAATAAATATCAAACAAGCCATTGATTGAACTTATAGTTTTGAAGAAAACTGCGTGTGTAATAGTAAAATTACTCAGATTGTTTATCGCGTCGTGCTAAGAAGAGTAAGAATGGAAAAGTTTTTGGAGAATTCGAAACGACGAAAGCCAGTCTTGAGACTGGCTTTCTAAATTGTGGAGGCGCCTCCCGGAGTCGAACCGAGGTCCACGGATTTGCAATCCGCTGCATAGCCACTCTGCCAAGGCGCCTTTAATATTTTTTGGTTCTCTGTAAAAAGAGATTAGATGGTGCCCCGGGCCGTGCTTGATGGTCCGACACTCGGCCGGTCAGCTCGACGGCGGAATTTAAAATCCACACATCTGTTGTTTGATGGTGCCCCGGGCCGGACTTGAACCGGCACAGCGCGAACGCCGAGGGATTTTAAATCCCTTGTGTCTACCAATTCCACCACCAGGGCACGCAATTCTTTGCGATGCCGTTTAGTACGATAAACACCATCTTTGATACCGCTTCTGCGTTATCTTTTAAATTTGGAGCGACACACGAGGTTCACTTGCTCATAAATAAAAAGGCGTGACCTCAACCTTGGCAAGGTTGCGCTCTACCAACTGAGCTAGTGTCGCCTTGTTCTTTCAGGGCTTTGCCGTGAGAACGAGGCGTACTTTAACGGAATAATTTATCTGGTCAACAATAAATTTTATCTTTTTGATTTAAGTGCTTAAAAAGCGATCCGACCGGTATAAACCGCGCGCAAACTGAACACAATTCATTCATCAGAGTTACTTCGATTCCCTCACAACTTATTTTCAATCAGCCACAATGGCTCATCGAGTCGATGTGATGCTGGCACTTCAAATATAGGAACTTCTTATAAACGCCATTTGTGTTTGAAAACCGCCACAATTGATGATAGAGATACGCTTTACAAAAACATAACAATCATCTTACTTGGGTAACTCCCTTTCCCGCTGGCTAGGTATTTCTATGACAGAAAATCAACAACATATCCAAACTCCGTCGAGTACGCTGCACGAATTTACGCGTATGGATGTATGGAGCGGCTTTACACAACTATTACCCCTGTCCATATTCGTGGTCATATTCGGTCTCGCGTTCGGTGTAGCGGCAGTACAGACTGGCTTAGACGCATTTCCTACATTGTTAATGAGTGGCCTCGTGTTCGCGGGAGCTTCTCAATTTGCGACGTTAGAAATGTGGGGAGCCGAAGTCCCATTGATTCCAGTACTGATCACCGTCTTCGCGATCAACGCGCGTCACCTGCTAATGGGGGCAACACTTTACCCGTGGTTACGTCAACTACCACCCGCTAAACGTTACGGTGTCATGTTGGTTGCGTCAGACGCGAACTGGGCAATGGCAATGAATGCATTTGCTAAAAAAGAACCGGGTCTCGGCTTACTCGTAGGTGGTGGCTTGGCACTTTGGGGCTTTTGGATTGTCGGTACCTGGATGGGCATCTACTTCGGTGGCGCAATAAAAGATCCTGTAAGCCTTGGATTGGATATGGTAATGGGATGCTTCTTACTGTCTATGGTTGTGGTTGGCCCTAAAAACTTACGTATATTCGCAATTTGGGGAGCCGCAGCTGGGTCTTCTTTACTGGCTTACTGGTATCTACCTGAAAATAGCCACGTGGTGGTTGGCGCTTTTGCGGGTGGCATACTTGGCGCTTGTTGGAAGGAGAAAAAAACATGAGCATAGAAACAAGTTTGGGCGGTACGCTTCTTATTATTTTCGCCATGGGGCTAGTGACATTAGCGACGCGATGGGGTGGCGTATTTGTGATGTCATTCATTCCTATTAGCGAACGCGTGCAACGCTTTATCACTGCCATGTCCGGCTCCGTGTTAGTTGCTCTTTTAGCACCAATTGCCGTTGAAGGTGACATCGGGGCGCGCATGGCACTGCTTTCTACTACTGTAGTGATGTTCATCGTCAAAAAACCGCTGCCTGCAATTGCAGCTGGTATTGTCGCTGCGGCTGCAGTGAGGGCTATTTAGCCTAAAAAGCCGGGTGCTAGACAGCACAAACAAAAAGCCCCTCCACGACAACACGTGAAGGGGCTCTACTTTTTATACGACCTCACTAAAAACGGAATGGATTAAGCGCAGCAGTTACAGTTACGCTTATATTTATCCATTTTACCTATACCCGGGTTGAAGGTATTAGTTGGGTCTAATTGATGGTAGAACGTCTGCAGCGAGTTCTCCGCTTCATACAAATGCCCTACATTATGCTCAGCTGGATATTTCGCACCACGGCTGTTTAGATGCTCTAGCATTAGCTTCTTCATCAGCTTGGTATCTGTGCCCTTTTTGAACACATAATCCTGATGGAACACATAACATATAAAGTGACCGTAGTAGAGCGACTGAACTAAGTTCTTGCTCACTTCTTCTGGCAAGGTTTCCAACCATTCTTCGTCATTACGGCGCAGCGCAATATCTAACGCAACAATATCTTCCACATCTTTACGATGAATGGTCTCATAACGAATCGCCGCTCCGGCCGCCGCAAAACGATGTAAGAACGCTTTTTTGCCTTCGTCTGGGGTACATTCGAAGAAATCACAATCGCTTTCAACCGCCCATACTTCTTTCAGATATTTTTGAGCTTCTGCAATACCGCCATCGCTCATTTTTAGTATCAAGTGATGTTCGTACTTGTCACGGTAGTCCAGCATGCGTTCAGGTAGGTGTTGCGGAAACAGCTTACTTGCGTAATACAAAATGGAATCTGGCAGATACTTACTAACAAAAGGCACACGCTCTAAAAAGTTTTCTACTTTCGCTTTCAGCGCGAACATTTTAGGTAATCTGTCCGTACCCAACTTGTCGATGGAGAGAAATACATCCTTTCCATACTTTTCTGCCATGTTGAAGATATCGCGGTGTAGATATTCCCCCATTTCTGGCAGGTTTTCGAAAGTCGATAAAAAATCTTTTCTTAGCTTAGTTAATTTTGCTGGATCATTCGTACCAAGATAAAAGACCTGCTCTTTGTCAGGCACTGGGTAGCTGTCGACACGAACCGCAAACACACCAAGTTTACCCGCACAACCACTGGCTTCGAAGAGTCGTCGTTCGTCGGCATTAAAACGAGATGGGATATCAGACGTAACATCACGAACACGCTCATCGTACTCTTTATCCGAAGCCATTCGATCATCATGAATGATCTTGGCAGGATCGAAGTTGCCTTCCTGCAAGTTTGTCAGGATTTCTTCCGGAGTTTCACCCAAGCCTTCAATGCCAAGGTGGTTAACGAGGTTCAGGTTACCCTGCTTATCCACCTGAGCATAAATCGCCAGTTCCGTGTATGCCGGGCCTCGCTTAACTAACGCGCCACCAGAGTTATTGGCGATACCGCCCACCACAGTCGCTCCTAACGAAGAGGAACCAATAATAGAATGAGGTGCGCGGTTGACCGATTTAAGCGATTTTTCTAATGAGTGTAAGCTAGCACCCGGTAAACAGACCGCCTGCTTGCCACCATCGAGCAAATGAATTTTCTTAATTTTTGTAATATTGATAACAACAACATCGCGGTCGTAATCGTTACCACTAGGAGCAGACCCTTCAGTCAGACCAGTCTTCGCCGCTTGCATGATGATGATGCAGTTAGCCTCGACACACTGTTTGATGATGTTCCACTGTTCTAATAATGTGTTAGGAAACACGACTGCAAGCGCTGTACCGCTACCAGAGCGAAAACCTGAACGGTAATACTTAGTTTTAACTTGATCGGTCAGGACGTTTTCTTCACCGACTATCGTTTTAAATTCTTCTATCAGCTGCTTTTGTTTCATATCCGTATCTCTAGTTATTTTGCTTCACTCACTCAAACTGGGTTGATTGAGTTTGGCTCACTATAAGCAGTCCATTTTCCTGCGTCTATCGATGTCATTCGAGCAATCTGAATCCAACGACAGACAATCACAATAATGTTTTTAATTATCATAATGTTAGATATGGTTTATATAAAATTTAACGAAAGAAACAGATTGTTTCCCAAAAGAAACAATAACAAAACCAATCGTTAACATGTGTGCGCAGTATCAAGATATTAGGTTTGTGAATATTTTGGCTTAGCCACGTAACGTGCTAAATAGGAAGGAGATTTAAATGGTGTAAACGAAGCACAAACACACCATTCAACACATTGGTATGTTGCGTTTATGTTCCAAAATAGAGAAATTAAAAGCGGTGGCTCTGGCTTTGAAAGCAGGCGTATAAGTGGTCAATAAAGATTTTAACCTTTTCTGGCTGCTGCCTTGTATAAGGATACACAGCGTAAATACCGAGACACTTTGCCGTTTCCTCTTTGAACAATTGGATTAATCGGCCTTGTTTTAAATCTTCATAAACCAAAACGCGGGGAACGTAGATTAAGCCTTGCCCTAAAAGTGCGACATTTCTTAGAACCGACGAGTTATTAATACATAGATTGCCATCTACCGTCACTTGATACACGTCTTCGCCATCTTTGAAAGCCCATTCGCGCGCGCCCGTTTCCTGGTAAGAATAAACGAGACAGTTGTGTTTTTCTAACTCAGTAGGCTGCTTTGGAATGCCATGTCTGGCAAGGTATTGAGGTGAGGCACACACTATCCAGTTTGCGTCGACAAGCTTTCTTGCAATCAGACTGGAGTCTGGCAATACGCCCGTTCTTATCGCCAAATCAAAGCGCTCATTCACGATGTCGACGAAACGATTATCAAGTTCCATATCGATCTTGATGTCAGGGTATTTGTTATTAAATTCAGCAATAACACCAGGCAGAATCAATTCGCCAGAAATAGTAGGAACGGTAATTTTGATGTTGCCGGATAAATCCTTACCTAACCCAACAATTGATTCTTCCGCAGTAGCAACAGCCTGATAGACGGATTTTGCGTGCTCAAAGAAATACTGACCCGCTTCACTCAGGGTTATGGTACGTGTCGTACGATAGAGCAATTGAACACCGAGATCCTGCTCGAGCTTCGCAATGCGTTTACTGACCACAGACTTGGTCAGCTCCATTTGCTTAGCCGCACCACTAAACGAGCCCTGCTCGACCAAATGATAAAAAATGATGTAATCGTCGGTGTTTCTCATGCTGCTTCATTAAATCCTTTAGAAGAGCGTATTGTAGGCGGATTAAGTAACAGGTGCTGAAAGTAGAGTCACACTTATACCAATCACACCACCTAAACGGCAGATACAAAAAAACCAGCTTTCGCTGGTTTAATGTTGATGCTTTTAGCATCGAGATATCGCTAATACCAATATTGATAAGTATGAAGCCATATCTGAATAATTTATGGAGGCGCCTCCCGGAGTCGAACCGAGGTCCACGGATTTGCAATCCGCTGCATAGCCACTCTGCCAAGGCGCCGTCACATTAACGCGTTAAGAGGTCTCCCCCCTTGCGTTGGTTGCTACTTTACGGATTCAGAAAAGATAGTCAAACATAAATCCACTATTTCCTGTTTGTTTGCTTCCTTTTAAGTCAGTTGGATCAAGACGCGAGCAATTTGCGTATTTATTAGCACTCTCGTTTGTTTCTATGCGTTGCTAACTCTACAAAAATAAAGCGGCTCAAGTAGCCGCTTTATTATGTTTGATTGTTTATCTAACCGTTGCTTACACGTTTGAGTAATCGCCCAACGACATTTGGATGATAAGACCACACATGGTCAAACATCGACATTAACGCCGGATTACCGTATTTGGACAAACTGATCGCATGAAAACGGTTTTTCTTTGCTTTAAGTGCATTTACTTTTTCGAGTAGCTCATCCTGCTGCTTTGGTGCAATAAAATCCGAAATCACCACCATATCGGCGTTTTTGTACTTGTCACCACTCATCAGATCGATGGATTTTATCAAGGTCGGTTCCAAATCGGTGCCGCCATGGAAGCTATAGGTCAGGAAATCAGCAGCTTCGCGCAAGCCATCTTGTTTAGTCAGCTCGTAAGTAATGTGCTCGGTAGAAAATATGATGACGTAGCAGTCACGTTGCTCTGCTAACGCAATTTGCATCAGTGCGTACGCCATTGCCTTAGCACATTGTTCTGGAAAACCACTCATTGAGCCTGAAGCGTCTACACAGACAATAAATGGACCTTTTTCGATATCCACCGCTTTGTTATCAGGGCGATGCGCTTTAACTTTTCGCAGCGTACGAGATTTACCCTGAGTTCGGTAGTTCATCAAACGCTTGTCGACAAGGTGTTTATAGAACACAACTTCAAGCTCTGGATATGCCAAAAACATGGTTTCATTTGGGAGGAGTTTATTTAAATCGTCACTTTCGTGAATACCAACAATGTCGTCGGTCGCTTCGTCACTCTTTTCCTCAACCATTTGCAATTCTTCAGCCGGAGCGCGATTTAGATCAGGATCATTCACCTGCCCTGCCATACGACCAAGTTGCTCAGCGATCTCTTGTAACCCTTTATGCTTTTTCAAAAACTCCGCATGACGCTTCATTACCGTAAGGTCGGTCTTACTCAACTTGGCAGACGCCATATCCCATAATCGACCTACGCTTTCCGCATCACCAGACTCGGTCACTTTATCCATATTGCGCATGGTTTCCATACGCTGATAAAGATCGTTGAGCACTTTTTCTTTATTCGCTTCCAGTTCACTCACCTGAGCTTGTTTGATGGCATCCGCCAAGCTCTGGTACCACTGGTCACAAAAATAGTGTGGGAACATCGGGTTGTTGACCCCTTTGTTCTTCTCCATCATACGACGCGCTTGCATGTAAAAGGCAGAGTGCCATTCGAGCTTTTTGATTACGTCTTCGATGCGATCAAAAAACTCATCTTCACTCCAGTGAATCACTTCTTGATACAAAGCGAGTTCTTGCTGAAATCGCTCTGTTTCACATACCTTAGTAATACGCTTCTTAACATTGCCACGCCATTTTAACAGGTGACTTTTCACGGAGGATTTTACTCCTCGGTTTTCTGCCATCATCATGACTTGAGAGCGGGCCATAAGATCGTTCACTGCGCTGTCGATGATCCCCGAGTCTGCTATCATCAATGCCAAGTTGAATCCATCTGCACCTAACATGAAGCCTCCTTACGAGAAAAACTGTTGTAAGTTCTTAAAGCGCTGAACAATTTTCTCGCTTTCTCCCTGGATAGATTCAAGCCTTTGGCTAACCTGTTGCAGACTCGATTCCATTAAACGCGGCAATTCTGGGTCGACAAAACTGTGTGGCAGCGCATCGTGAAAGTTGGCTTTGACTTTGCGCATGTGATGTTCTGCTTCACTTAACTGACTCACTGCTTTTTCACTCTGAGCAAGCCAATTTTGGTAGCGTTCCATATCTAAACCTTCTTGCGTCACTAGGCCGACAAGAATACCTCGATTGGCTATATCACGAATCACCAGGTTATTGGCTGCATCGACATCAAAACGCAAGCGGCACATATTGGTGTTTTGGTTAACATAACCGTACACATCACCGTGGCCGTCTTTAATCACACGGTCTAGTTCGTCTTTAGGAACATACACCCAGCGACTGTCACCTTTCTCAGATTCAGATACCGACATGTTGCTCTGCAAAATCACTAGTTTTACTAAGTTCACCGCCGCGCCGACTTTGTAACTTTTCGCTTTAGACGTATCAAAACGCATGGTTTCTTTACGCAGAATGCCCGTTGCGGCTTCTGATGTCAGAGTCATGCGGTAGGTATCTTCGAGCTCGTGTTGCACGTCGATAAGTGACTCTCGACAGTATTCGATTTCTTGTTCTGCATCTTGCTGATCGAAAGCGTGTTTCAATGCAAATTCCTGGACGACATTTCGAACGACATCACGAGATTCAGGGCTATTCCACAAACAGTCTTGAAGAAGCAAAAGATCGAGCGGGTTTATCTCATCTCGGCCATTAAAGAACGTGCTCGCTTTAAGTAGCTTCACCGCTTTTTTCCAGCGTCGGTCAGAAACATACATGTCCGTATTCGCGATATCACCAAACTCAGCTTCAACCTTGCTTTCTAACATGGTCTTGAGCTGGAACAGCTTTTCGAAAGCATTATCTGTCAGCGACAATTTATCGAACTGTTGTTGCCATTGATGATACTCGTCGTCGGTAATCGCCAGGCCTTCTGGTATTTTTGCTTCCTGAGAAGTACCCACGGTTAGCATTGACTTAAAATTCTGTTTGTTCTGAATACGGTTAACAAACACACGTACCAGCATACGGTCATACAATGCGTCTAAGCCGCTGTCTTCGTCTGGGAGTTCATTCGATGCCGATACCAACAAACGCATTGGTACGCGTTCGATGTCACTGCCGTTTTTAAATGTTTTTTCGTTCACTACTGTCAGCAAAGTATTCAGGATTGCTGGACCAGCTTTCCAAATTTCATCTAAGAAAACGACTTGAGCCGTCGGAAGGTAGCCTTCAGTCAAACGGACATAACGGCCGTTATCTTTCAATTCTTGGATACTAAGCGGGCCAAACACCTCTTCTGGGGTCGAGAATCGAGTCATCAAGTATTCAAAATAGCTGCTGTTATCAAACGCCTGAATTAAGCGCTTAGCAATCAAGCTTTTCGCAATACCCGGAGGGCCGAGAAGAAAAACGCTTTCGCCAGCAAGGGCTGCTAGAAGACAAAGTTTGATGGTATGTTCACGTTCGTAAACGCCATCAGTCAACGCTTTCGCTAACTTATTGATACGCTCGGAAAGAAGTGCTTTATCGGCATTAGATGCAAAAGAGGGTTGTATCATGAGGGCTCCGGCTGCTGGACTGATGCGGTATATTTATTTTTATACATTTGTTATCACTTTGTTACAAGTGTAATTTATTCTACCTCCCCTTATAACAGATGCTTACTTACCACATCGCCGAGCAATCAAAGTTTCCATTTATGAGATGCATATCACTGAAAATATGTACACTTTTGTAGTGTTAGAATGGCTTTCAGATACAGAACGCAATGATTTCTCGCTGACACAAGCTCAAGGAAATCACACAATAGAATTGTTTACTCTTTCCAAGTTATGGGGTTGTAAACAGATTTTTACTTTTGTTTGATGACGAATATCGTTAATGTTCATACAAGCCTTAATAGTTTGGATTACCACTTCATGACTAAAACCATTCATAAATGGAAGCAAATCTCACTGGTAGAAGAAGACGTTGAACTACCCACTGGTCAGGTCATTACACACACTACGATTCATCACCCTGGAGCTGCGGTTATCTTGCCTATAACGGAGAACAATGAAGTCGTACTTGTGAATCAGTTTCGTCCTTCTCTGAAAAAATGGTTGCTTGAACTGCCGGCAGGAACACGCGAAGGTGTTGAAGACCCCTTGTCATGTGCAAAGCGAGAGCTGGAAGAAGAAACCGGGTTTAGCGCACAAAAATTTATTTCGCTCGGACAAGTTACGCCTTTAGCTGGCTTCTGTGATGAAATCCAATACTTATTTATCGCACAGGAGTTAACCGCGACTCATCGCTATGAATGTGATGAAGACGAAGTGATTGAAGTGGTGACGCTGTCACTAAAACAGCTAGAAGAAAAAATTATCGACGGCACGATTACCGATGCTAAAACTATCGCTTGTTTAAGCAAAGCTCGACTTTGCGGATATATTTAGGGATTAAGAGGAGATATTCATGGACTTTCGATCAGATACAGTAACTCAACCGACTCAAGCCATGCGCGAAGCCATGTTTACAGCGCCAGTTGGGGATGACGTTTACGGTGATGATCCAACAGTGAATGAGCTGGAGCAATACGCTGCAGAACTAGCAGGCTTTGAAGCAGCCCTGTTTACTACATCAGGCACTCAAGCGAACTTGTTAGGTTTGATGGCTCACTGTGAGCGCGGAGACGAGTACCTTTGCGGCCAACAAGCGCACAACTACAAATACGAAGCGGGTGGCGCGGCGGTTTTAGGCTCCATTCAACCTCAACCAATCGAGAATAATCCCGACGGTACTTTACCTTTTGATAAACTCGCAGCTGCAATTAAGCCCGATGACATGCACTTCGCTCGAACGCGTTTGCTGAGCCTTGAGAACACCATAAATGGTAAAGTTCTACCGCTTACCTATCTTGCAGAAGCTCGTGAATTTGTTAATCAGCACAACCTGAAGTTACACCTTGACGGTGCACGCGTGTTTAACGCTGCAGTGGCGCTCGATGTACCTGTTAAAGAAATTGCGCAGTATTTTGACTCAATGACCATTTGTCTTTCAAAAGGACTCTGCGCACCTGTTGGTTCTCTCCTTCTCGGCAGCAAAGAGTACATTGCAAAAGCACGACGCTTAAGAAAGATGGTTGGCGGAGGAATGCGCCAGGCAGGTATCTTAGCCGCTGCAGGTAAACTCGCGATTACCGAGCAAGTCCCCCAGTTAAAGCAAGATCATATTAATGCCAAAACGCTAGCTCAAGGATTGGCAGAACTTCCTGGGTTCTCAGTCAATCCTGATTTAGTCCAAACCAACATTGTGTTTGCTAAGTTACAGCCTCAAGTGGATATCGCGAGCATCGCTGAGAAACTAAAACAGCAAGATATCATTATCACGCCGGGGAATCCTATCCGATTTGTGACCCATAAAGACATTTCAGAACAAGATGTTGCCACGTTCTTATCTGCGTTGAAATCTATTCTCTGACTTGATTTTGATCATTGAGCTTCCCCTTAGGGGAAGCTTTAATCTACAGCGAGTATACGCACCATAAAGAGCTCGCTAATGTTAAAGTACCTGTTGTTTATTTCTGTTATTTTTGCTCCCGCCACTATGGCAAACCCTTCTGGTGACGCAGCCAAAGGTAAAATTAAGTCACCCAGTTGTGTCTATTGTCACGGTGCGACGGGAATCAGTGTCAATGAAACTTACCCTAACCTCGCAGGCCAGGACGCTCAGTATCTATTTAACGCAATGAAGTCCTATCAAAACAGTGAGCGCCAAGGCCCCTTAGCAGAAATGATGGCAAGCCAATTAAAAATGCTCAATGATGAAGATCTGAAAGACGTGGCTGCGTTTTATGCGGAACAACTAACTCATTGATATTGATGTACTCTAAAATTACGGCGACATAAAGTTAACTTGCACAATTCTACTGGCACTTTCCCCTAGTACTCTTTACCCTATCGGTTATTAGAATCCAATTCAGTAAGCAAGCATCAATACAAATGCTTTTTGGAGTGATCACCTTAATGGCAACACAATTTTCCGATGACGTAATTCAAGGACACAAAGTAATACAAGCCCTAGATGTGGAAGATCTCCCATCCGGTGAACATAAGTTCTGGTTTCGTATTGCAACCAATGCACTTTCGCAATGGCAACACCTGCCTGTACTCGTGTTTAAAGGTCAGAAACCTGGTAAGAAATTAATGATTACCGCTGGTGTTCATGGTGACGAATACAACGGAGTATTGGCAGCACAAAAAACGGCCAGGGAACTGATTGGCGCTGACCTTGCTGGTACAGTAACCATCGTACCGGGGATCAACTTGAGCGGCATGTTGAATAAAAGCCGGGATTTTTGTTCTCCTGACCCGGATGCTGCACGCGCGAACCTAAACCGCTTCTTTCCAGGCAACGAGTTCGGTAATGAAGCGAACCGCTACTTGTACACGCTTTGGAATCAGTTATTAAAGCCAAATGCTGACTTAGCAATAGACTTACACACCCAAACTAGCGGCGCAGCCTACCCACTTTATGTCTTCGCAGATTTCCGTATTGAGGACTCGTTAAAAATGGCGCGCCATATTAATCCAGACGTTATTTTGGATGATCCGGGCGAAAATGGTGTATTGGAAACGGCATGGAACAACGTGGTAGTACCAGCTGTCACGGTTGAAGTTGGGACAGGACGTTATACCGATCAAGCTCTGATCGACCGCACGGTAACCGGTATCTTCAATATTCTTAAACAGTTCGAATTGCTTTCTGGTGCTCCAACGCCGATTCAGTCTTGTGTGGAAGGCCGTGAAATAATAAACGTTCGAGCAGAACTGGGTGGTTTCGTTCTACCTCAAGTCAATATTTTGCAATCGGTGGAGCAAGGTCAACTGGTGGCAATCCAATATGATAGTTTTGGAGACGAGATACAACGGTACACTGCTCCTGCTTCAGGCACCGTCATCAGCCATAATGTCGAATCGATTCGAGCGGCGGGATCACTCCTAGTTCGCCTGATTAAATAGCGTTAAACAGTTCTATCATATCCCCCCGATTAAGGGGGGTTATTCTATCTACCGTCTGAGCTATTGAGTCTGATCAACCAGAATTAACTCGTCTACAGCAAAGCCTTTGTCTCGGGCTACTTGTTTGAATCTTTCAAGCGTTGCTGAATCCACTTGCGGCTGACGTGATAGCAACCAAAGATAGTCGCGATTGTAGCCAGATATAAATGCGTAATCATAATCTTCACCAAGCTCAAAGATGATATACGACGAATAAAATGGGCCAAAGAAAGAAACTTTTAAATGGCCAGTTGACGGTTCATCAACAAAATACGCTTTCCCTTCCGCTTGCTTCCAACTTTGTTCTTCTTGTGAATAGCCACGGTTTATTACCGTCACACCGCCGTCTTCACGAAGTTCATATTCAGCGGTTACATTGGATAATCCGCGTTCAAAAGAATGGTCTAATCGCGCAATTTCAAACCATTTCCCCAAATAAGGTTTCAGTTCAAAATTCTGAACTGGATCAACACCTTCGGGCTTCGAGGTACAACCAAACAAAACAGCGACAGACAGCAACAGAAGCGACTTTATTAATTTCATTGCAAGTTCCCATATTAGTTAGTGACTGATTTTACTGAATATGATCCAAAACGGATCATAAACCCTATTTGCTTATGTATGAAGGTATATCACAATCATACCTATGTTTTTGGTCATTAAAGTACCGTTCCTACAAATATTCCTACAAATTCAGTTGTTTATTTTGCAATTTGACGTCCTACCTATCGAAAGTTTGCACAACATAGACATTTCTCTTCATAGGAGCCTTTTATAATACGCCCCGATATAAATTGAGGTTATTGTTATGAAGTTTAAGACAATGTCAGCTTGTGCACTGTTGGTATTGCTTGTTGGTTGCCAACAAAACAGTCCCGAAGAGACGACAGAAATAACAACCTCGGCAGACGTATGCAGTAGTCAGGGAAATATGCCAGGTGGGTGGAAAATGTTTAAGTCTACACCCGACGTTCAAAAGGCGATGGCTTTTGTACTGACAGAAATGGATTCAGCTTCATCGTTCAAACAAATTATCAATGTTCATGCACAAATCGTCAGCGGCGTGAATTACGCGATTGAGTTTGAAATGGGTGATGGTGTGGTTTGGAACACGATCGTTTATCGCAACTTGGATGGTGACTACTCTATTACACAATCACCACACGAAGGGAAATTCTGCGAACAGTGATTTCAAACCTTGAAAGCCCCTAATCTGGGGCTTTTTAGGCTTTGTCTATTTAAGATAATTATCGATCAATTGTTCTAATGACTTGGTTGGATGACCAATCAACGCGCTGAGCGTTTTACTATCGTCGTACAAAGCGCCTTGAGATGCACCAGTATCAGAGTTAGCTAACACAGCGGCAAATGGTGCCGGAAGCCCTGCACCTTCTAGTGCTTTTGCAAAATCCGCTTCTTCCATATTAATGTAAGGAATCGCCTTTCCTGACTTCTTGCTGATTAACGCGCTCAGTTCGCTTAAGGTATAAGCTTCATCCCCGGGCAGCTCATATACTTTACCACTTTGCTCAGCTTCACTGGTCAACACCGCTGCCGCTGCTTCGGCATAATCTTCGCGAGCCGCAGAGCTAATTTTTCCATCTTGAGCGCACCCAATAAAGCCACCATTGGCCAGTGCTGGTGCAACGCTAGCTAAGTAGTTCTCTGTATACCATCCATTGCGTAAAAGCACATGAGGGACGTCAGCTTGTTTTAAATACGCTTCTGTCACTACGTGTTCTTCAGCTAAAGCAAGTGGCGAAGTGTCAGCATGCAAAAGACTGGTGTATGCAAGTAGCTCTACGCCAGCTTTCTTCGCAGCATCAATAACATTTTTGTGTTGAGTAGCACGCTGACCTACCTCGCTCGACGAGATCAATAGTAATTTAGCCACGCCGTCTAATGCAGATTCTAAAGTCTCAGGTTTTGAGTAATCGGCCTGACGAACCTGGACACCCAAAGATGTCAGTGATGCTGCTTTTTCTATGTTTCGAACTAGAGCGACTATTTGCTGAGGCTCAACTTTGTTCAATAAATGTTTGATGACCAATTGGCCCAATTGGCCAGTAGCGCCTGTAACTGCAATCATTGTACTTTTCCTCGTCTGTTAATGAAAAGCTTGTTTGTGTATAATCTGCCACACTAACTTACTTTTGGTAAGTACGTACTTTTTAGTAAGTATGAATTATTTTGACATTTCCAATAAAGGTTATTGAATTTATGAGCGAAACTATGGGTAATTTGCTATCGGAAAAGTTTAGCCGAGGAAATGTACTCGCGAAGGAATGCCCTTCTCGCAGTATATTGCAAGATGTGACCAGCCGTTGGGGCGTACTTGTGTTGTTCGCATTACTCGGTGGAACACATCGATTCAGTGAACTTAGAAAAAAAATTACAGGTGTCAGCGAGAAAATGCTTTCCCAAACCTTGCAAGCATTAGAGGCTGATGGATTTGTATTACGTACCGCGCATCCAGTCGTGCCGCCTCACGTTGAATATTGTCTGACAGACAAAGGAACGGAGGTCGCACACAAAGTCGAACAATTGGTCGACTGGATTGAATCTAACCTGGGTGACATTTTGAACGCGCAACAACAATATGATGAGGCTAAAGCCAATAACTAGTGGTTTTACAATAGAACCGATAAGCTCACTCACAGCAAGGCTCCATTAGGAGTACATTTCACGTATTAAAGCTCTAATCGGTTTCAGGAATCATGTTGATTAGCAAATGACTTAGTAGGTAGCGCCTGTCGGTCGCGCTGATACGCGCTTGCAAGTATAAGTACATGGATTTGGTTTCCTGATGTTCACCAAGTGTTTTCCAGATTGAGTTTAGGTATGCAGAGGTAATATTTTGCACGATAGGCAAAGGCTGATTTGCAAATACTAAGGCAATAAGCTGCGCCAGTTTCTCATTCACTTCTGCAAAGTTGCTGTCTATACGTTGCAACTCCGCGTTAAGAATTGTATCAGCTCGAGTTAACAATGACGCAGCCAACGCGCGCTTCCCTTTGCGCTTACTCCGGCTTGAATTCATTATCCTATCGTCTTGATAACCATCGTCGCAGGCTTCTAACAATCCGCGTAATGATGCTAGAGTCGAAACAAGCGGACAGCGTAGTGGCTCAAGTTTTTGCTCGGTTTGCTTTAGCCAGAGGGCGACATCCATTACATAGCTTGGGTCTTGCGCGAGGTATTTATCACTCAGTTGTGGTAACAGCATTAGCCTTGCGATGATGGTTTCTTTCAGTACCGACTCCATAATCACTCCGGCATAAGCTTGCTTTTGGTTCGTCCATTTTCAATGCTCGTTGCCCACTCCAGACCCTCTTCACGTATAGTGATGTTTAAGCGAATCGCATTGAGTGGCGTCGCGCTTTCTTTGACTTCAGAACTGACCACGCTGGTCTTTAATGTGATTGGGATAGATTGAGATTTTAACGCGATAGCTGCTATGCGATGACGTAATTGCTTGCTCACTGATTCAAGCCTGTCAAAAGGAATCTCCTGCGTAGAGCTTGTCTTTTTGAGCGCTTTTTGAAATGCGTCATCAACCGCGCGCACCAGGCTTTCTTTGGTAATCCGAACGTCACCACTGCGTTGACGCTCGGCTATATTTTCCAGAGCGAGTTTGAGCTCTTTATCGAAGTTGTTTTGGAAGGTTTTAGTTCGGCTAAGTATGTCTTCGTCGTCTAGTGACTTGGTTAGCTGAGCCATCAGCGCTTGGTGTAAAACACGCGGGCTGTCGAGCTCTGCAACTTTCGCAGGGACCTGTTTGTCGATGGTTAACGGCATATCAATGGTTAGCTCCGGAACCCGCACTCGCGGGAGACTCATTCCTTCTAGCAGAGGATGATCCTTATAATATTCGGCAACCGCAGCCGTTTCCTCATCGGCAAGCCTGCGCGCATGGACCAGACTGATCATCAGCGCACCCAAGACTTCACTTAACTCAGACATACAACCTCCCTATTTGTTATCGAACTCGTCATAGACTGTTCTAAGCCTGTGACTCAACCTCTGTGATGGAGTTTTCAAGAATACCGAGCAACTTCTCTGTGCCTGCGGGCAATTCATCTTGAACGGCACGAACATTCACGGACATACTGTAAGTTCGTTCAATTTTTGATGAGCTAGATGTGGATTTCTTATAAGAGTAACTCGCACTAAGCTTGGCCGATACAGGCCCCCAACCCGCTTTTACTGATAGCTTGGTATTAAGGTCATGTGAAGAAGATGTCGTTGATTGCTGGACTGAATTAATTTTGGCGTTAAATGCAATCGTTGTTTCTTCCACGCGAATAAATGGAATAGGTAACATCGTTAAGATAGGGACGGTAAGATCGTACTTTTTAGGCTCTGTGCCTGTGACTTCACCCTGTTCGTTCTTGACTTCAATCGCCTTCATATAACTGAAGGTGATCATCGTTGGTTCATTACTCTCAGCTTCAAAGCCGACAGACTTGATAAAGTCTACGGATGTTTGTGCTGATTGGGCTTGAGCGCGAACCACTGCATTGAGTGGACCGCCGATCATAGATTCAAAATCTATGCTGGATAGTTCGTCGCCGATGGCCATAATTACGCTCCTTTTCAGGCGAAATATGAACCCGAATCTGACTACTTAATCGGGAAGATACGTGCTATGAAACACGTATAATATATAGTTCCAGATTATGCGTGACACAACCATTTGCATATATTTTATTAATATTTTTATCAAGCAGAATTCTAAGTCATTAATATTGTATATAGTTCTTGGATCGACTAATTAACCGTCACTGAATATTCGTCTTAGCTAACGAAGAATTATGGAACGAGGAGTAGAGAAGAGGTGCCTTGCTGCTTGTTGACTATGTTAGCAGCAAAGCACTTGTAGATTGGATTGATACGGTAATTAGTCAGCTAACGCCATGTGAGACTTAACGGAAACGGTAGAACCAACACGAGACGGCTCCACATCAATGCGTTGCGCCATCTGTTCTTTAAGTTCCGAGACGTGAGAAATTACACCGATCATGCGCCCTGTTTGCTGGAGGTCGACTAAGGTCTGAATGGCAAGATCCAAAGATTCAGGATCCAGGCTACCGAAACCTTCGTCAATGAACAGTGTATCCAAGCGAATACCACCGCTGTATGACTGCACCACGTCAGACAGACCAAGCGCTAAAGCCAGTGCAGCCATGAAAGACTCTCCACCAGACAGCGTCGCAACGTCTCGCATTTTACCGGTGTAGCCATCTTCAACGACGAGATCAAGCCCTCGGCCTGCTGCGCCCTTAAACCCTTCTGTCTTACGTGCCAGAATGTATCTGCCCTTACTCATCAAACTTAGTCGTTGCGAGGATTGGATTAAGACATCGTCTAAAAGCACACCGAGTACAAAACGATGCAAACTGATACGACTGCCTGTTTTACCACTCGCCACATCGTAAAGCGTACCAAAGACTTTGTACTCATCTTCTAGCTTGCTGTTCTTGTCATGCAAACTCGCTATATCAATGCGCACTTTTTCCAGTCGTTCAAAAATTGACCTGACAGAATCAAGCTTGTTTCTCGATTCAACATAGTGTTGCTGTTGAATGTTTAAGTTGACATTAATAACTTCAATATCTGGTTTTTCAATATCTTGTAATGCTAGTTTAAGATCACTAAGTGTTTGCTCAAGCTTGATTTGAGTTTGCTTAAATTGATCGATTTCTTGCTGCCACGATTGCAGTTCTTGTTCTGTCGCTTTGCTTTGAAGATAATTTTCTTCATCCTTAAAGCGGCTTTCGCCCAGTGCTTTTTGCCAGTTCGATTTTGCCTCGTTGAGTTTAAGCTCCGACTCCGCTAACCATTGCTTGTTCGTGGTTAGCTGACTTTCAATATTCGACTTGGCTAACATCGCTTGTTGAAGCTGCGACTGTGCACTTTCCAGACTCTTATTAAGGCGCTGAATCTGCTCTTTGGTTTGAATAATTTCCTGTTCTAAAACTTCTACCGAGCCATATTTCGGGTCTATGTTTGCCAACAGTTTACTGAGCTGATCTTGATTTGCCTTGATTGTTGATTCATTCGCCGCCATTTGATTTTGCAGCTCATTGATCTTTGTTTCGCCAACAACGCAGCGCTGGTTAAGCTGCTCGACGTTTTTCTCTAACTGAGCGATATCAATGGCTGTCAAACGCTGTAATTTTTCATGAGCGGATTGAAGTTCTGCCTGAATTTGTACCGCTTCAGTCGTAGCGTGTTCACCAAGCTCTTCTAAGAGGTCATCCAGTTGCTTTTGATATTGTCGAGCAACAACATAGTGTTGCTCCAGTTGGTTACTAAGCTGGTTGTATGACGTTTGCGCAGCACGCTCTTGAGCACGAGCCGTTTGAACTTGCTCTTTTGTCACCTCTTCTTCACTAAACTGTGCAGGATGAGGATGCTCACAACTACCACAAACCGGACACGCTTCCCCTGTTTGCAGCCTTTGGGCTAAAACTGCCGCTTGCGCGTTGTGCCATTTTAGCTCCAGGCGATCAGCTGATTGTTGTGCCAAGACATAGGCCTGTTTAGCTTGCTCAAGGTTTTGTTGCTTGCTGGAGGTCAAAGCATCATGCTTAGCAAGCTCTTGCTTCAAACCAGAAAGTTTTTGAACATCTTGTAAAAGGCGTTGCTTTTGCTTAATTTCAGCGTCGACACTGGCCACTAACGCGACATCAACACGGGCTTGATCAAGCGTTTTTTGGCCCTGCTGTGCTTCTTGCGTTAGTTTTTCTTTTAAAGCGATGTATTGCTGCAGTTTTGTTTCAAATTGCTGTTTCTCTTGTAACCCGTTGGCGATTTTTGCTTCCAAGTCCACTTTTTCAATCAGCTTTTCTTTCATTCCTTCGAGGTTAAACTGCAATTGCGTCAATTGAGGCACTTGTTCAGCATTCTGCTTCGCGGTTTTGAGCTCAGCTTCTTTTCCTTCCGCCACGTTCGTCGCTTCAGTTAAGTTATGGCTAAGTGAACTAATCTTCTGGGTTAACTCTTGTGATTGCGTCTTAGCGTTCTGTAAAGCAACATAATGCAACTCGATTTTGCTCGCGCTTTTCGCTTTCTCTAATCGTTGCTGACGCGCGTCTATTGCTTCTGAATTTTTTAAATGTAACTTCAGCGATGCCTCAGCTTGTTCACGGCGAGTAAACTCAGCAGACAATGCCTGCGCTTTTTGTAACTCGGACTTAATGGTGTTGAGCTTTTCCAGACAAGCTTGCTCACTCTTTTTCTCTTGTTCCAGTTGTTCTGAAACGGATTCTTTCTGTTGAATCAATTCCTCTTCTGAACTTACTCCCGCAACCTGCAAAGCGCCGCGAATCTGGTTATCAAACTCATTCTTCGCTTTACTGATCGCGCTCGCTTTATCTTTGAGCGCATACTCAATTTTTTTGTAAATGTCAGTCTGGAACAGCTGGCCGAAAATCTCTTCGCGCTCTTTAGAGCTTGCCAGAAGTAACTCGCGAAACTTCCCTTGAGGAAGTACCATCACTTGGCGAAACTGTGTTTCTGTTAAGCCAATAATATTGGTAATTTCGGTCTTAACTTGCGTGGTTTTGCTGGTAATGAGTTTTTCGCTATCACCCAGCTCATACAGAGAAGCCGTGTGCTTTTTCACGGTCATACCATCACCACGAGCCTTCGGCGCTTCTTGTTCCGGGGAACGAGTAACTCGGTATACCTTTCCGTGCAGTGAAAAATCCAGAGTAACTTCGGTTGGCAGATCGGCAGTGGCCAAATCACATCGCATCTGAATACCCTGGCGCTCATTACCTGTAGTTTCACCATAAAGCGCGAAACAAATCGCATCGAGAATCGACGTTTTACCTGAACCCGTTGGTCCATTAATTAAAAATAGCGGGTTATTACCAAGCTTCTCGAAATCGATGGTTTCCGTTTTTGCGAATGGACCAAAAGCTTGCATGGTGAGTTTGATAGGCTTCATTTGGGGCCCTTACAGCTGAGATAATTGCTTGATAATATCGTTGACGGCTCGCTCTTGTTCTTGCGACAACTGACTGTCCTGCGCTTCACTAAAGAAGTCGCGGAACATATCGATTTCACTGCGAGCAAGTTTGGCTTGTGCCATCTCCTGTTCAACCCCGATCAACATGCCCGGTTTCTCTAGGTGCAAAACATTTGGGTAGACCGCACGAAGTTTTTCCATCGGATTTAAAATGGCATGTTTATCCATCAGACGAACGAGTAGATAGTCCTCGCTTTTCGGGTCCGTTTTTCCTTTCTCGATGACCTGCTCTAAATCACCTTCAATAATTCGCATCTCATGCGGAGCGGTCAGCTCAATATGCTCAGCAGACGCAAAACCACTCTCGTTGATTTCCACCAGCGTGAAACCTTTCTTTTGGTTCTGCTCACCGAAACTGTATTTCATCAAAGAGCCAGAGTAACGAATGTATTCTTCACCCTTCTTCTGCGGCTGATGTAAATGGCCAAGTGCGACATAGTCGAAATCCAGGAAGTGCTCATGGCTTACACGATCAGAACCACCAATAGAAAGCGGGCGTTCCGAGTCAGACTCAATCGCCCCATCAACGAAACAGTGGCTGATAAGCACTCTTCTTTGCTGCGGTTGAAACTGCTCTGTAATTTTTTCAACAAGCAATCTGTGCGCTTCATCATGGGTCGAAACCGATTCTTTATAAGCAAACCTGACCTGCTCAGGATCGTTATAAGGCATGCCGTAAAGTGCCACCTCACCAGCCGCTTTGGTCGTAATCACCACAGGCGAAAGCATATCTTCAAAGTTACTGATGATATGCAAACCCGAGTTTTTCATCTGTTCAGAGCCAAACCCCAAACGCTCTGCACCATCGTGATTACCAGAAATCAAAATCATCGGTGTTTTCAGCTCAGTACAAATTCGTTTTACCACACGATTCAAAAGTTCGATGGCAACCGTAGGCGGAACAGAGCGGTCATACACATCTCCCGCCACGACGACTGCGTCGACTGGGTTGTCATCAATGTAGGAGATCAATTGTTCGAGAACCGCTTGCTGATCATCGAGTAATGAAACGTTGTGGAACTGTCGGCCTAGGTGCCAATCTGAGGTATGGATAAACTTCATTCGAATTCACTTTTTGCCATAACTTTCTAGTATGCCTATGGGGGCTTTCGGAACCTGAGCACAGGCTACTTTATTGTCCCGCTAGGATATCGTGACTTTGTAAGCTTTTCATGTAGTTTGTGCTATTAACGCGACAACTGGCTAACCATTGCCCCGAGCAAAAATAGTGGATGTAAAAAAGCCAGTCAGATTTACTGACTGGCTTTTGTGAATTGACAGTGGTTTTACTTTAGCTAATTAAATTTTAACCAGCATCTTACCTTTGTTTTTGCCTTCGAATAGACCGATGAACGCTTCAGCAGCGTTTTCTAGCCCTTCGTATACGGTCTCTTCAGACTTCACTTTGCCTTCTTTGATCCACTGACCCATTTGCTCAACGAACTCACCAGCAAGATCCCAGTAATCCATTACGATGAAGCCTTGCATCGTCAGCTTCTTAGTGTTGATTTGCAGTAAGTTGCTTGGTCCCGGTTGAGGCTTGTCAGCATTGTAGTCTGCAATCATGCCACAGACCGGAATGCGACCGTATGGGTTGATAACTTCCAGCGCCGCTTCTAAATGCGCACCACCCACATTTTCAAAGTACACATCAATACCTTCTGGTGCAGCTTCGCGTAGTGCCTGCGTCAAGTCGTCAACTTTTTTGTAGTTGATAACCGCATCTGCACCCATTGCTTTTACCATTTCAGCTTTATCATCTGAGCCTACTGAACCAATCACTCTACAGCCATGCAGTTTGGCAATCTGACAAACCACGCTACCGACCGCGCCTGATGCTGCGGAAACAAAAACGGTATCTGTCGGCTTAAGTTGAGCGACTTTAAACAGACCTACCCAACCCGTTAAACCAGGCATACCAATAACACCTAGGAAGTGTTGATCTGGCAAAACAACTGCTGGTAACAAGGTTAAATCGGTGCCGTCACTGATAAAAGTCGTACGCCAACCACTGATGTTGCTGACTTTTGAGCCGACTGGGAAGTTGTCATTTCTTGATTCGATGACTTCACCAATGGCTCCGCCTTCCAAAACCTGGTCAATTTCAAATGGTGGAATGTATGACTCTCTATCGTACATGCGACCGCGCATGTATGGGTCAACAGACATCCACGTATTTTTAATTAACACTTCGCCTTCTTGAATTGCTGGTAACTCTACTTCAACAGATTTGAAGTTTTCTTTTGTTGGCATACCAACTGGGCGTGATGCTAAATGGATTTGTTGGCTGATCATATTGCTCTCTCTTACTTTTGCTTCAATGTGCGTTTAACCGTTCGTAATAAACAGTTATCACCTCTTAGATAATCAGATTGATTGCATCGCAATTTAGTTTGCGCACAAACAATTTGCGAGTAAGTTAACTTGAGTTCGAGAGTAAAGCAACCACTTTGCTCAAAAATAATTTGTGCACAATGGATTTTAAATGACGCAGAATTTGTTAATATTGTCGTCTTGCTCAAAATTGGACTCATCTATGGCCGAGAAATTATCAGATAACGTTTGTTTTGCTTTGTACACGGCGACCAACTCGTTGGTACGTGCTTTCCGTCCTTTGCTCGACGAATACGATCTTACCTATCCTCAGTACATTGTGATGCACTCACTTTGGTGTAAAAACAACGTGAGCTTGAAAGAACTTTCTCAGGATACTCATTTGGATTCAGGGACGTTGACACCGATTGTTAAACGATTGGAATCAAAGAGTTTATTAACCCGAAAAGTTTCTGAGTTAGATGAGCGTAAGAAAGTCATTTCACTGACATCCAAAGGCAGTCAGCTACAGGAAGATGCGCAAGAATTGACCGCAAAGCTAGAGTCGCGCTCAAGTATGACGGCAGAAAGTATTGAAGCGTTGAGAGTGCTGTGTCTTGAATTAGACACGAATTTGCGCAAGAGCGACGACAAATAAAGTTTGCTCACTGCCGTAACAGTTTATTTTAGAACCGTCACGGCAGATCATGTTAGTTTGCGAGATTAATCAAACAACTCAATCACTAATTGATTGTTTTTGATAACTAAATTAGGGCTTGCCGACTTTAGAAGTATGGACTGCACTTTATCACTTTCTAGCTTATAGACTGGTTGATTTGACAGTGCGTAGCCGATCATCGAAACAGCGGGTTTAATAAGATTGCTAATTTCCGGTGTCAGTAAATTGCTTTTGTCTTCAAACTTCTCCAGACGAAGTGACTGCAGAAACACTTCACCTGTTTTTTGGTCGTATTTAGGAATCGCGCTAAATTCAAGGTCGAGATCTAGGCCTACCGTTCGTTGAGTTAAAAACTGTACATCCGCCGTTGTGTTAGCAAACACCGAAATACGGTCATTGTCTACTCGGCCAATTTTTACTTCTAGATCATCGACTGACACTTTTGCATACATGACGTTTTCAACCCCAACGGATTGGTTAATTGTCGCTTTGTCTTGGAGATATTGATTCATATCTCGTTCAGTGATGCTGTAACTGGCACACCCGTTAAGCAGCAATGCCGCAGCGGATAAGGCAAAGATTTTTGCTTTTATTTTCGTCTTCAATGGTTAGCTCTTATTTATCCAATGTAATCCATTAAATTTTATACTCGGGCCTGAGATAGAAACAGTCTAAACAGGCTCAAGCCATTGGATTTCACCAAATCCTGACGATAACGTAACGTCGTTGCACGAATAATCGACAAGGTTAGTTTACCCTTCTCCTAGATTAAGCCAGGTTTATGCAATCTCGAAACGATAGCCCACACCATACACGGCCTTAATGCAGTCCAACTCGGAGTTAACGGCAAATATCTTTTTGCGTAAGTTCTTGATATGTGTATCAATCGTACGGTCCGTGACTATCCGCTCATCGTTATAGATTTTATTCATCAATTGCTCGCGGCTGAACACTTGGCCTTCATGCTGATGAAAATAAGAGAGCAACTTAAACTCCACCGATGTTAGCGTGATCAACTCACCATCTACCCACACTTTCATTTGGCTTTGATCAATGATCATTGGGGCAGCCTCGTCGTCGCCTTTTGGTGTATTGATAGCGTTGTATCTTCGTAATACGTTGCGGACGCGTACCACCAGCTCGCGTGGGCTGTATGGTTTACACACATAATCATCGGCGCCGAGTTCCAAACCCAGTAATCGATCTATCTCTTCGACTTTCGCCGTCGCCATAATGGTTGGAATATCGCTGAAGGTTCTTAACTCTCGATAGATACTTAACCCGTTTCGATTCGGCAACATCAGATCCAATAAGATCAATTCTGGGTTGTGTTTCTTAACCCACTCGATCACTTGATTGCCGTCACCGATAATATGGGTTTCGAATCCGTTATGAATTAAATAGTCGGAAACAACGTTTGCCAATGAAGGTTCATCTTCAACAATTAGTATCATGGTTTTTCTTATTTATCCTAAAGACGTATAACGGGTAAACGGGCTCTATTCGATTGGTAAACGCACAGAAACTTTCAAGCCACCCAGTTTGGAATGTTCCAGTTTTAGGTCACCGTTATGAGCCTGAATGATGCTTTTACATATTGATAATCCAAGTCCTGAACCACCAAAAGCTCGACTACGCGATTGATCCACGCGATAAAGTCGATCACAAAGTTTTGGTAGTGCATCGTTTGGTACACCTGGTGAGCTATCTTCTATGGCAAGCAAAACTGAGCTTTGTTCCTGCCCTAAATAGATTTTTACCTGCCCTCCCGAGTCTGTATAGCGAAAGCTGTTTTCCAATAAGTTGTTCAGTACCTGACTCAGCTTTTGTCTGTCGGCTTGGATATTTAAGTTTGCATCTATAGCAAAGTCCACATCCAGACTCAGCGATTTTTTCTCGAAGCGATTTAAATGGCTCACCAAGACATTTTCGACGCCACTTTTCACGTTCACAGACTCCGTTTGCAAGCGAACCGTGATGTCTGCTTTTGCAGAAGCACGTAAGTCTTCCACGAGCTGAGTGAGCGTAAGTACTTGTTGGTGGAGGGATTGAATATAGGCTGGCTCAGGACGACGAATGCCATCCTGAAGCGCTTCAAGCTCCCCTCTGAGCACTGCTAATGGTGTGCGCAACTCATGAGAAATATCCGACAGCCAGCGTTCTCGCATCTCTTCTTGAGATTTCAGCGAGTCGACCAAGTGATTAAATGCTTGGGTTACATCGGCAATTTCATCATTGCTGTGGTACTCAATCTGATAGCTGAGGTTGCCATTTCGTACCGCATTCGCACCTTGATGAAGCGCGCGCAAAGGCGTCAAAAGATAACGCACAAACACAACAGCAAAAAGTAAACTGACGAAAATAGCAGCAACACTGATGATCATAAGGTTCGTGGTTTGAGACTTTAAGAATTGATCAGCTAAATGATTGTTGAAAGAATCACTTTGCAAGATAGAAATATAGCCGACTCCTTTACCTTCATAGAGAATTTCTACTTTGTGTAGATGCATCCCTTCTTTGACATCCAGGTTTTCATAATGACCAAATAACACTCTTTCATCAGCATCTAACAAATTTAACCTAGCGCTCAATGGTGCCATCATCGGGTCTTTAAAGGGCTTTGCATGCAACGATGGTTGGCGATCTCCCGGCGGAAGCATGTCGTCTCTCGGTGGCGGCATTTCACCAGACAACATCAGAAAATCCTCCCACCAATGGGGAGAATCTTCAAACCGCGACCAATCTTTTGATTGAGAATAATATTGGCTTGCGCGTTCCGCCATTAATCCCACTTTGGCTATTTCTTCCTGGTTCAAATACCGCTGAAATCCATCTTTAAAACTGGCGTTAATTTGTAGTGCCATGATCACTATAACCAGAGCACTACTTAGGAGTAACGCAGAAAACAGCTTTTGAAACAGAGAAATACGCACGGCAGACCTACGGGATGTGATGATAATACTTTTGTTCAATGGGTGAGTTACAACGCTTAATGCTTTTCCACAATAACCGATTCTATCTTAAGTCACCATTACTGAGTGTGATATCACGTAACTCACCTTGCTGCTGTTAGCTTGTCAAACTAACGAAGCGACTTTTATCGAGGCTCTGGTGGCGTCGGTAATTCATCTTCCGTAAGCGAACCACTTCCATCAACATCAAGCTTGTCGAAGTCTTCAAGGAACGGACCTCGAAGCTCGTCCTTAGTCAAAACGCCATCACCGTTAGTATCAATATCACTAAACGATGGTGGCTCTGGACGGTCGCCATTCGGTGGAGGCGCAGGTCGATCGTCTGCGAATACGGACAATGAGCCGAAAGTCATCAATATTGTCGTTGCGACTAGTACAAATTTTTTCATGTTTTCTCTCCAGTTAGTCAGTTCATACTATTTATGCGTACGACTGCCCTATTAAACCGACGCTCAATGTATCGGGAAAATGTGAGTAGATTATGGAGTAATGCGAAATAAATGGGGCAAGGGAGATTGGCTGCTTTGATTTGCAGAAACAGTGAAACGAAAAAGAGCGAACTCAAAGTTGAGCTCGCTTTAAAGTGGCTAAAATGAAATTAGCCAAGCAACAAGATGGAACAATATTTACTGTGTTCTAGTACGTCGGGATGACCTGTTGGCGAAAGTACGGTATCCAAATAAAGCCAAGAGAATAAGCAATCCGAAATAGTTTAAGCTTCCTCCGGAACGGCTTGTGGTTGTCTCTTCCGCTTCATCACTTCGTTCTTCAATATCATCTGCAGTAGCGCCAACGATAGGAACCAGTTTAACGGCTACCACTTGTTCATCCTCTTCTTCATCACCACAGGTGGCGAAGTGACTGGTGTCATCGTATCCGGATTCACACTTTAAAGCGGTCGCGGATATTACGCCCGCATCATTTATTCCAGACGCATCAATAATTCGGTAATAGTTGTTATCGTCTGAATAGTCTCCGCCATTGGTCAAATCATCTAACCACCAAGCTTGATCACTTAACCTTGCGCTACGTGTATCACTGGTGCCTTCTCCATCATATGGGTAGATAAAGCCTCGCTTTCGTCTTGGTTTGCCACTACTTTCGTTGGTATTTTCAGCGTCCACTTGTCCAACAATTTCATTGAAGTTATTAATTGCTCGCGCTTTGCCTCCAACACCGTCAAAGAATATACCACCACTCAAGTAGGTCGCCGATAGGGAATTCTCTGATATATCATCGACAACATACATTCTGTTTGATGCGGCATTTTCGTACGGATAACTACCAGAACGCTTGGATTCACCAATCGCGACTAAGTTGCTGTTGACACCAGTTAGTAAGGTATTGCTGTAAATATAATCATCGTCACTTTCGACGCCAGCTCCGGAGATTTTCTTTGTTTCCCAGTTATCTGCGTCAAAAACATCGCTATCTAAATCAACAGAAAATACCGTTGCTTCCATGAAATAGTAGTAAGAATCATGTAGGTAAGTGTTGTAGCCAACGCTATATAACGTATTGTCAACAATAACGAAATCGCGGAGGCTCCCTTGTGCAGTCCTGTTTTTGTATACCGCGGTATCAGACACCGAACTTGCCCAATCCAGCTCAACTAACGAACCTAAAGACGAACTCCACAGCGCCGCCTTTGACGAGTAAAAGTCACCGTAATCATTTGATGCGCTTGTCGACACACTACCTACCGTGTAATCGCCGTCTGTTTTCCACGCTCTCGACTGCAGATAGGAATCCGTAATTGGGTTTGTATCGTCTAAAGCTTGGGTGTAATTACGCAGATAACTGGTTACATTTCCCAAGTCATGCAGAATACCCACTGGTTCAGCGTCTTCAGTTAAGGAGTTGATTACGATGTTGTAGCTTTCGTTGTAGGCAGTGCCGGTATCATAGTCACCGAGAAACGCGATTGAATTGGGCTCTGTGCTACCGCTTAGCTCGTCACTCCACTGTGCCCAATGTAAAGCCGCCCATGATTCACAGGTGCCATACAGTAACTGTGCATCACAGTAGTCTTCAAAATCACCTTGTTCCTGGACATACATAAAGCGGTTATCAATACCAAATGGCGTTTCTTCACGATAACTCAATCCATCAACGGCCTTCCCTTCACTTGGCTCAACAAGGCGAGTCTCTCCCGCCAATGTATACGCTGAACAAGAGATCCCATCCCCTTCTACATAAGATGATTCAAAGCAGTTGTCACTTTCACCGGTGACTGTGGACGGTTGAATCGCGACACCATAAGCACTTTCATAGCTGTAACTTGTATCGGGCGTCACTTCTATTACCTGATACAAAGCAGCTTGAGGTTGGGCTGACGTTATCAATAAATAACTAATACACGAGATTTTTACCGCTTTCATATTTAATTTAACTTACCAATTTGGGGTAAATTTAATCAGCATGCTCACAAGAAACATCCTTAATTAAACTCAAACATCACAAGAATTATTTAAACTATCGCCACACAAATTAACGAGGCAATGTGAGGGAATTAAGGAGTAAAAAAGGATAAGTAAGTAGAGTGAATACTAAGCGCCTTTAGAATAAAAGGCGCATTAAAGATTTAGGTTTGCAGATTAGTTCAAGTCGATAACGGTATCACAGCACTTTTCAATCAGGTTTGGATCATGACTGACGAGCAGCAACGCACATCCCTGTTCTTTTGCCAAATCTACCAATAAGTCAGTCACCTCTTGAGCAATAATGGGATCGAGCCTTGATGTTGGCTCATCTGCGAACAAGAATATCGGATCCAATAATAAAGCCCTGAGAATGGCAAAGCGCTGCAATTCTCCGCCAGAAACTTCAGTACTTTTTCTCTCTAACAACTCGGGAGCGAACTTTAGCTTTTTCATTAATGGTGCGATTTTGTCCCTATCGATTTTGTGCAGCTTGACCAAATCATCCAATAGCACACCAAGCGTCACACTAGAAGTAAACGCAGCCGGAGGATCTTGAAATAGCTTCAACCATTGATACGGCTTTGTATTCGGAGATAATTTGGCAACTTTACCCTCAACGGGTGGTAATAAACCAAGTAATGTATCTCCCAGAGTACTCTTACCACAGCCACTATCACCAACAACACCAATCACTTCACCCGTATGTATCGTAAAGTTAATCTCTCGTGATAAAGCATGGCCGTTTCGTCCTATGGCAAGATTCTCAACGTTTAACACGGGCATCGACTCACTTAAGTACTTTGCCCTTGCAACCCAATGTTTTGGATCGGCGGCAATCAAAGCTTGCGTATAGACGTGCTGGGGATGATTCAACACTTGGTCCGCCGTTCCCTGCTCAACAACAACACCTTCTTTCATCACGATGATGTCACCGCCTATCTGACGCGCAACTTCGATATCGTGAGTGATCGTCAGCAGTCCTCCTCCTTGAGCACTTTGAAGTAAAAGTCTAACGATGTCGTTGCGGCGGCTGACATCCAACCCTTTAGTGGGTTCATCAGCAAACACAACTTTTGCACCACCAGCCGTAGCAGCAGCGACAGCCAAACGCTGTGCCATACCGCCAGAAAGTTGCCCGGGCCGTTTATAAGCGCTGCTTTTTAGTCCCATATTGTCTAAATCGTCAATGGCTCGATGAAAGGCAGACTCCTCACTCAATCCATGCAGGCACTCATAAACTTCGGCAACTTGCTTATAAGCAGGCATCAGAGGATCAAGCGCCCGCCATGGTTCTTGCGGCAACATAATGACCTCTTTTCCCCAAAGGTTTGTGAGAGAATCCCTGTCATGGTCTTTTCCAAATATTTCTACTGTTCCATATTGTTGGAGTGAGCTCGGCAATAAACCTACCACTGCCTGAGCTAGCAAACTTTTACCTGAGCCCGTTTGGCCAAGAATCGTTACCGGTTTATCTTGATATAGCTTTAGCGACAGCGGCTGGAGAAGCTCGATGTCTTTCGCTTTGACAGACAGATCAGTCAGTTGAATTAAGAGATTCACGGCTCGCTCCTGCTAATAAATGAAAGCCCAATACCAACAACGCCACAACCAGTAATGGCTGAGCTAAAACCCAAGGCGCATCCACATAAAACGGGAACAGCTCGACGCTCATTAGGCCAAGTTCTGCTAAAGGTGGCTGAATACCCACGGAAACGAATCCCATAGAAGCCATCATCAAAATGGCATTTGCTCCGCCAAACGCCGCCATCGTAAAGATTGATGCTGAAAGTGCCGGCCAGATATGACGTTTGAATTGATACCATTTGCCAAATCCCATCATCATCGACACTTGTCGCTCCGGGCTATCGATGACAGTGCGAGTAATCGCTCTTGTTACTCGGTAATACTCAACCCATTGAACCAGTGAAATCGCCAGATACATGACTAAGAATGATCCCGGCGCAATGGCTGACAACAGAAGAACTAAAACTAACCCAGGTAGCGCGAGTAAAATATTGACGACAATATCGAGCCCCTGCTCTACTCGGCCGCCTGCCCATGCAGAACACACACCTAACAAAACGCCCAGAGTCGATGAACTGATGACACAAAACACACTCAATGCGAAAGACAAACCGATGGCACTCGCAAGGCGTGTCATCATATCTCTACCAAAGTGATCGGTACCAAACCAATGTTCACTGCTTGGCGGCAATAATCGGATCGAAAGGTTTTGCTCATCAATAGAGTACGGAGATAGCCATCCCACAAACAAAGAAAAGCCAAACAAGCCCAGTAAGAGTAATAATCCGAGCTTTTGATTTAATGTAAATTGTTTCATCATTTTTCTTGCTGACCTCTTGGGTCAATCCAGTAGCACAGCACGTCAATAATGCTATTGAGGAGCACAAACAGAATACCCATCGTCAGTGCACAGCCTTGAATCACCGGAATGTCGCGGGCAAAAATCGCGTGTGCGAGACCATGGCCAACACCCGGCCACGAGAAGAGCGACTCAATCATAATGATGCCTTCAATCACACTGACTAGTTGAATGCCAACAAATGCGACGATTGGTACTGCCATGTTACGTAAGCCATGACGGAAGAAAGTCTGCGTTTCACTTAAGCCTTTGACGCGCGAGAATATATAGAAAGGAGAGCGTAGAACGCTGCGTACACTGTTATGCACAACTCGGTTCGAGACTGCCGCTAAACTAATTGCTAAAGTAATACTTGGTAAAACCAAATGCTGCCAAGTACCAAAACCCGCAACAGGGAACCATTTCCAACTGATAGCGAAAATGAGGATCATCAACAGACCCAATACAAACACAGGCATCGCACGGGTGAAGGTCGAGAACCACACGACAAGAGAATTAACCAGTCTCCCTTTCTTCGCGGACCAGGTTCCTAGCGGAAGCGCTATCAATACAGATAGCGTGATACCAACTCCAGCAAGAAGCATAGAGTGCCCAAGCTGATGTACAACCGCTTCACTCACTGGTAGACCACTGACGAGGGAATTACCTAAGTTAAGCTGTAGCAGGTCACCCAACCAGCTGACATAACTACTGAACCATCCTTGGTCTAAATTGAGCTCTTGACGCACCAGCTCAGCCGCTGCGGAATCCACGTTATCCTGCCCATAACGACTGGCCGCAATAAGATATGCCATATCTCCCGGTAAGCTTCGCATAAGTACAAATGTGAGCGTACCGACTCCCCAAGCCACCAGAATCAGTTGATAAAGTCGCTTTCTTAAAATCCTCAGAAGCATCAGTTAATTTCCATCTGGTTGATGAAGTAATTGCGCTCAAACGGATCAAACCTAAAGTGTTTAACTCGTTTATTCACCGAGGTATGTTGGCTGTAGCTAGAAATCGCAATCACTGGTGCATCCTGATGAATTTCTTGCGCGACGATCTGGCTTAGCTCAAATGCACGTGTCGCATCGTGATTGTGAAGTAAGCGATCAATCGTACTGTCTACCTTTGCGTTTTCCCAATTCATCGTTCCCCAGTCGCCGCCTCCGTTCGCAAAGTCAGAGCTGATGATAGGTAGCGGATCAGCGATGAAACCAAAATTACGCGCGATCAATGCCGTTTCTAGTGAGCCATCCTGATGACCCGCTGGGATCATACTTGAGTTTGTGACATCGACTTTTAGGTCAACACCAAGCTTGGCCCATTGCGCTTGAATCGCGGTTGCGACCGTGGTCAATTCAGGTCGATCGGCATAGGTGATCATCGTCAGTTTGAACGGCACACCATCCCGCTCTAGAGTGCCGTTTTCTCCGCGTTTCCAACCTAAATCAGCCAAGGTTGAGCGCGCCAGATCGAGATCGAAATCGTCGTTTTTCGCGTCTTTAATAAACCACTGAGACATGGAACTTGGCATGATTTGCGTGGTTTCCGAACCCGGTACACCAAGCACATTTTTTGCAATCGACGCTCGATCAATTGCCATACTTAATGCCTTTCTGGCTCTCGCTTCATTTAGGAATGGATGACCCGCATTTACTTTTACCAACATGGTTCGCGGGATCAGGTCACTGTGAACTTGAACCTCATTACCACTTTTTAGCTGCCCTAACATGGATGGCTCAAGATTGAATACGATATCGGCTTCGCCAGACTTCGCCTGCAGCAAACGACTTTCTGCACGATGGCCCGTTAAGTATGTGGCGAAATCGATTTTTGCTTCTTCCCCCCAGTAACCATCAAACTTTTTAACCAAGAACTTGTGCGGCGGTGCAAAGCTTTCCATTTGATATGGCCCCGTACCGTAAAGTGTTTTTACGGCTCCGTTAGGCTCGTAAGATGCAGGCGACAAGATAGCGTTAGAATAGTTGGTCAACAGTGAGGCAAATGCAGCGTAAGGTTGACTCAATTCGATTAGAATCTCATTGTCACTAATCGCGGAAATACCGCGTATCTCTGCCTTGTTGAGTGTACCGTGTTTGCGCTGAGCAATAGCCAGGCTGCGAACGACCGCTTCAGCGTCCAGTTTAGAACCATCATGAAACGTTACGTTGTCGCGCAATGTAAAATGCCAGGATAAGCCGTCTTCACTGCTTTGCCATTTGGTTGCCAATCCAGAGGTAATAATCCCCTTACCATCAACGTTGAGCAGGGTCTCTACTACCTGCATACGAATTAACATATATCCCTGTTTTGAAGGGTCTAAGCTGGAGATCTCCCAAGGTCCACTAATCGATAATGTATTACTCTTGTTTGGTGTAACCTGCGCCGGTGATGTGTCTAGGTTACTTAATGCGATAGCAGCACCCGCTGCAACTACGGAAGCCAAAATCAGGCCACGAATAAGCTTCTTCTTTTTTGCGATAGAAGCATAAGATATTTCGGTCATAACGATCCCTAACGTATTTTTTAGACGCTATTTTCCCCAAATAACAACTGCACATAGCTGATGCATCGCCGTGAACTTTTTACAAGCGCAAGCCGACATCAACTCACCCTGACAAAAATTGCGAGGTTATTGGGGTATCAAGTTAAAAAGTGTTGGATTCTCCGAAAAGGAGAAAGCGTTAGACCAGTTGAGGTGGCGAGCGTGTTCGGGGTAACTCTGAAGAGGTAAGGGTCGTGAGCTGGATATCGAATCGCTGATAGCACTGCGCTTTATCAGAGAGTATGCTCAGCGAAGATTGTGAGCTTAAAGCATGACAAATTGCTTCGTAGATTTCACAGGTATGGTGTTCGTGAACGTTTTGATCCGTTTCCATCGAGTGCGCAAGCGAGAGCGTACTCAACCCCAAAGGGATTAAGAGCATCGCAAGAAGCAACAATTTCTTTAGTTTAAGATGATGGAAGTAATGCACGACAAAAACAGTGAAACAAACGTAACGTTATACTATTACATTTTGATGCAAATCAAAGTACTTTGTTTGTGATCGCCGTTTGTTTGTACAATTATTGTTCAATCCACTACTTTCTTTAACGATAGTTAGTGTTCGAAATTAAGCCCTACGCTCGCCCACTTCGATAAGCGCTTTTTAAAAGGAAGGTAACCCACCAAAACCGCTGTTTGGTGGGTTAGAAAATAGAGCCTGTTTATTACTTCACGGCAGATAAAAAGCTACGCAGTTCTTCGGTTTGTGGATCATCGAAAACTACTTCACTTGGGCCACTTTCCCACACTTTCCCTTGGTTCATGAACACGACTCTATCGCCAACTTCTCGAGCAAAGTTCATCTCGTGAGTAACCAGAATCAGCGTCATTCCTTCTTTCTTTAGCTGCTCTAGCACTTTTAATACTTCACCAACTAACTCTGGATCGAGCGCTGAAGTGATTTCATCACACAACAGCACCTTTGGATTCATAGCTAGAGAACGCGCGATGGCAACACGCTGTTGCTGACCACCAGATAGGTTCGCTGGATAAGCATCAAATTTATCGGCTAAGCCAACCTTTTCGAGTAACTCTCTCGCTTGAGCTTCACAGGCTTTAGCGTCCTTTTTCAATACCAGTTTTGGCGCCAACATCACGTTCTCACCCACGGTCATATGAGGGAAAAGATTGAAACTTTGGAATACCATACCAACACTTCGACTGAGAAGACGCAGCTTATAGTCATCATCTTCTACGGCCTGACGGTCTACGATGATCGCGCCATCCTGATAGGTTTCCAGGCCATTCATACAACGCAGTAACGTACTCTTGCCAGATCCACTGCGGCCAATAATAGAGACAACTTCACCTGCCTCAACTTTCATGTCCACACCTTTGAGAACATGGTTTTCACCATAGTACTTATGTACTTGATCAACACTAACGAGAGACATAGGTTTTTTTCTCCAAATGACGAGCCAATAATGACAGAGGGAAACAGATAACAAAGTAAAGTACAGCGACCATGGCAAACACTTTAAATGGTTGGAATGTCGCGTTATTCAGCATGGTTCCGGCTTTAGTTAACTCGACAAAACCGATGATCGAAGCAAGCGCGGTGCCTTTAACAATTTGAACCGAGAAGCCAATCGTCGGTGCAATGGCAATTCGATAAGCCTGAGGAATAATGACATTGCGCATGGTCTGCATGTAATTGAGACCCAGAGTACGACACGCTTCCCACTGACCTTTAGGTAACGCCTCAATACAACCGCGCCAAATGTCATGAAAATAGGCGCTGCTGTATAGCGTTAACGCCAACGCAGCGGCGGACCACGCACTAACCTCTATCCCCAACAGAGATAAACCGAAAAACGCCATAAAGAGCTGCATCAGAAGTGGTGTTCCCTGAAAGAGCTCCACATAAAGTTGAATGCCTTTCCCAAGATGAATGTTCTTCATACTTCTGAGTAAGGTAAGGGCAAGCCCCACCAAACCACCACCTATAAAGGCAATAATGGATAGCAGTACGGTCCAACGTGCTGCAAGTAGTAAGTTGCGCAGAATGTCCCAGTCTGTAAATTGCATCATAATCGTCTTCTCCTACAGCGCTGGGTTTTTGAATACGCGAGCTTTGATCAATGCAAACAACTGACGCATTAAGATCGCAAGGACAAGGTAAATCAGTGCAGTAACAGCATAAGATTCAAAACTTAAAAAGGTTCTGGACTGCACAAAGTTCGCCGCAAAGGTCAGTTCCTCGACTGAAATCTGAGATACGACGGCAGAGCCGAGCATAACGATAATGCACTGACTAACCAACGCTGGATAAACCTTCTGATAAGCCGGCGGCAATACGATTCGAGTAAAAATTTGGCGTCTGG
>NZ_CAKLCK010000002.1:0-158737 GCF_921292965.1 Allocatenococcus thiocycli | reverse complement strand
ACAGTTAACGTTACTGCAATGGATTTAAGTGTCACAATTAGTACAAATGTGAAAGTTAATGACGTAAATCAAACCATTGTTAACGCATCTCAGTGTACATTACGTGACATTGTTGACTATACTGAATCGCCACTCGTTTCCATCGATTTTAATCACGACCCCCATAGTGCGATTGTGGATGGAACTCAAACAAGAGTGAGTAACGGGCAGCTAGTAAAAATGCTCGTATGGTGCGATAACGAATGGGGCTTTGCTAATCGGATGCTGGATACCGCTTTAGCAATGCAAGCTGCGAAGTAATCCGTAAAGCAGCAGTGGAAAAATATTTATTTTTAACCTTGAAATAAATATTGAATGTCTCCATATTCTATAACCAGTTTGAAGAATTAACAGGCTTGGCAGGGTTGCCGAGTTTTCAAAAACTTTAATTTTTAAATATTTGAGAGGACACAACATGTCTGTAATCAAGATGACTGACCTGGATCTTGCAGGTAAACGTGTATTTATCCGTGCTGACCTAAACGTGCCAGTAAAAGACGGAAAAGTAACTTCTGATGCACGTATCATCGCATCTCTTCCAACTATTAAGCACTGCCTAGAAGCAGGCGCTAAAGTAATGGTTACTTCTCACCTAGGTCGCCCAACTGAAGGTGAATACGCTGAAGAGTTCTCTCTACAACCTGTTGTTAACTACCTAAACGACGCACTAGATTGCGAAGTTAAGCTAGCAAAAGACTACCTAGATGGCCTAGAGCTAAACGCGGGTGAACTTGTTGTTCTAGAAAACGTTCGCTTCAACAAAGGCGAAAAGAAAAACGAAGAAGAGCTATCTAAGAAGTACGCAGCACTATGTGACGTATTCGTAATGGATGCATTCGGTACGGCTCACCGAGCTCAAGCGTCAACTCACGGCGTTGGTATGCACGCTCCTGTAGCTTGTGCTGGTCCTCTACTAGCAAACGAACTAGACGCACTAGGCAAAGCAATGGACAACCCAGCTCGTCCAATGGTTGCTATCGTAGGTGGTTCAAAAGTTTCTACTAAACTGACTGTTCTTGAGTCTCTATCTAAAATCGCTGACCAGCTTGTTGTTGGTGGCGGTATCGCAAACACATTCATCGCAGCTGCGGGCCACAACGTTGGTAAGTCTCTATACGAAGCAGACCTAGTAGACACAGCTAAGAAGCTAATGGATGAGTGTGCAATTCCAGTAGCAACTGACGTTGCATGTGCGAAAGCATTCGATGAAAACGCAGAAGCTGAAATCAAAGACGTTTCTGAAGTTCAAGACGACGACATGATCTTCGACCTTGGCCCTGACTCAACAGCGGCACTAGCTGAGATTCTTAAAAATGCGAAAACTATCCTTTGGAATGGTCCAGTAGGTGTATTCGAGTTCAAGAACTTCGAAGCTGGTACTAAAGGTATCTCTGAAGCTATCGCAACTTCTGAAGGCTTCTCTGTTGCAGGTGGTGGTGACACGCTAGCAGCTATCGACAAGTTCGGTATCAAAGCTGACGTATCTTACATCTCTACTGGTGGCGGCGCTTTCCTTGAGTTTGTAGAAGGTAAAGTTCTTCCTGCAGTAGAAATGCTAGAAGCACGCGCTAAGTAATTAAAGCAAAGCGGGGGAGTTATTCTCCCGCTTTGTTGTTTGCTGCAACGTGAGAGGAACTCTGCTAGAATAGCCTCTGTTGTGAGCAAACGTTTGCAAGATTTTCAACTTAACAAGTTTTGTTTAAAAACGACAGATAAATAGGATTGAATCCATGTCTAAGATCTTCGACTTCGTAAAACCAGGTGTTATCTCTGGCGATGACGTTCAGAAAGTTTTTGAAGTAGCGAAAGAAAACAACTTCGCACTTCCAGCTGTAAACGTTGTAGGTACTGACTCTGTAAACGCAGTACTAGAAGCAGCAGCAAAAGTTAAAGCTCCAGTTGTTGTTCAGTTCTCTAACGGCGGCGCAGCTTTCTTCGCTGGTAAAGGCGTGAAACTTGAAGGTCAAGGTGCTCAAATCCTTGGTGCTGTAGCTGGTGCTAAATACGTTCACGCTGTAGCTGAAGCTTACGGTGTTCCAGTAATTCTACACACTGACCACGCTGCTAAGAAACTTCTACCTTGGATCGACGGTCTACTAGATGCTGGTGAAGAGCACTTCGCTCAAACTGGTAAGCCTCTATTCTCTTCTCACATGATCGACCTTTCTGAAGAGTCTCTAGAAGAGAACATCGAAATCTGTGCTAAATACCTAGAGCGTATGGCTAAGATGAACATGACTCTAGAGATCGAACTAGGTTGTACTGGTGGTGAAGAAGACGGCGTAGATAACTCTGACATGGACGCATCTGAGCTTTACACTTCTCCAGAAGACGTTGCTTACGCATACGAGAAACTAAGTGCAGTTAGCCACCGTTTCACTATCGCAGCATCTTTCGGTAACGTACACGGCGTTTACAAGCCAGGTAACGTTGTTCTTACTCCAACTATCCTACGTGATTCTCAAGCGTACGTTTCTGAGAAGTTCGGCCTACCAGCTAACTCTCTAAACTTCGTATTCCACGGTGGTTCTGGTTCTTCTCAAGCAGAAATCCAAGAGTCTATCGGTTACGGTGTTATCAAAATGAACATCGATACAGATACACAGTGGGCAACTTGGGATGGTATCCGTAAGTACGAAGCTGAAAACCACGATTACCTACAAGGTCAAATCGGTAACCCAACTGGCGAAGACGCGCCAAACAAGAAGTACTACGATCCACGCGTATGGCTACGTGCTGGTCAAGCTTCAATGGTTACTCGTCTTGAGCAAGCATTTGCTGACCTTAACGCAGTTGACGTACTATAATTCGATTGAATTAAAGTTGTTAAAAACCCGCTCATTGAGCGGGTTTTTTTATGTCTTCAGCCTGCTGTCTGTCTTACTACGCCCCTCTTTAAAACACTACGATCGTTATTGAATAATTTACTAGCATTGGTTGTGTATGATTGGTATACAACAGGTTGCTTTTTGTATACTGCATGTTTGGATTTAGGTAATAAAAGTAGCGAAATGGGTTAGCATTGCGTAACCTGTAACAGGCAGATATAGGAAAACTCTGATAACGTCTTGTTTTGCTTCTCTTTGCGAAATTCTGACTTTGCAAAACGTCAAAGTTGATATATCGTGCCAAAATTCTGACACTGTTCAGTTTTATAATAGTGATATTGTTACAGATAAGAACCTATAAAAAATAAGGTTCATAAATAAGCGGCAATTGGTTTTATATCTTGATTTGAGGATAAGCATTATGGCAGGTGAATCGGTGGGTATCGATAACACATTAACAGATGGGCTGACTAAAGCTGAGACTTGGCTTTCAAACAACTCAGACCTTCTTGTTCAATATGGTGTAAACATTATTTCAGCACTGATTATTCTATTTATCGGTAATATTATCGTTAAAGCAGTCGCTGGAAGTGTAGCTAAAGTACTTGAAAAGAAAAACATGGATAAGGCTGTCGTTGAATTTATTCACGGTCTTGTTCGTTACTTACTATTCGTTATCGTTCTTATCGCCGCTCTTGGTCGTGTAGGTGTTCAAACTGCCTCTGTAGTTGCGGTAATCGGTGCGGCTGGTCTTGCTGTTGGTCTTGCTCTGCAAGGCTCACTATCAAACTTTGCGGCAGGCGTGCTTATCGTTGCATTCCGTCCATTTAAGTCTGGCGATTATGTAGAAATCGGTGGTGTAGCTGGTAGTGTTGAAGCAATTCAAATTTTCCAAACGATTCTAAAAACGCCTGATAACAAAATGGTTGTAGTTCCTAACTCTTCAGTTATTGGCGGTGCAATCACTAACTACTCTCGTCACGCGACTCGCCGTGTTGATTTGGTTATTGGTGTTTCTTATAAAGCGGATTTGAAATTAACTAAGAAAGTTATCCGTGAAACACTAGAAAAAGATCCACGCATCCTTAAAGATCCTGATATGACAATCGGTGTATTGGCTCTAGCAGATTCTTCAGTTAACTTTGTTGTTCGCCCTTGGGTTAAAACGGCAGATTACTGGGGCGTTTACTTTGACTCAATGCAAGGCATCAAAGAAGCTTTGGATGCAAATGGCATCGAGATTCCATTCCCACAAATGGATATTCACCTGAACAAAGTAGAAGCGTAATCAAAGCGAATTTCTATTTAGAGAGCGAGGCAAATTTGCCTCGCTTTTTTTATGCATATTTTTTATGCATAGTAGAGAAGGTTATCTACATTAAGTTTCTGCATAACGAGAGTTATCACCAGTATTTGGCTAGCAACTCGCTCGCTAGAACATAGGCGATAGCAAACATCATCAATGCCACACCAATATCTATGCCTTTTTTCACCTTAGGCTTAGACAGAGTCGGCCCCAGTTTTGCCGCGCCCAGAGATAGGGTAAAGAACCACACAAACGAAGCCATCATGGTGCCCAGTGCAAATGCGATGCGATCATGTCCCTCAAACTGGCCACCAATAGAACCAAGAATCACGACAGTGTCTAAGTACAAATGTGGATTCAGTACCGTAACTGCAAGTGCGCCTAAAATCACGGTGCGACGACCACGTGCTATTACTTCCCCTTTGGTTTCCGATTCATTTTCTGGCTTGAATGCACTTCTCATTGATAGGTAACCACAGACACTTAGGAACGCAATACCACCTAGCGTTACAGCGGTCAGAAGCATTTCATTTTTCGATAAAACCGCACCACCACCGAATATACCTAGGGAAATAAACAGCATATCCAGAATGCTACAGATGGTGGCTGTGGTGAGATGGTGGTTGCGTTTTATGCCTTGATTCAAGACATACGCATTTTGCGCGCCAATAGGAATGATCATCGATGCCCCTAATCCAAACCCTTGCAATACAACCCAAAAACTCACAGTTCACCTCAAAAAATATCAATTAAATTCACGAAGATGAGCAAGATAAAGGCTTTGATGAAATAAGTATAATTAATGATTTTAATATATTATTAGTAAAACTTATCAAGATGGATGAAGAGGTACATTTTCATGAGAGGGCTGGATTATAAGTGGATAGAAGCGCTTGATGCCGTCGTCTATCAAGGAAGCTTTGAGCGAGCCGCTGAGTGTTTGTATGTTTCTCAATCTGCTATTTCTCAGAGAATTAAACAGTTAGAAAAATTTCTTGCTCAACCAGTACTGATTCGAGAGCAGCCACCTAAGCCGACGCCAATAGGCAAGAAGCTGCTCGGGTTGTATCGTCGGGTTCGCATGCTGGAACATGAAATCTTACCCGAACTAAAAAATGACACCACTACACGCCCGGTTCAGTTGTCGTTGGCGACCAATGCGGACAGCTTGGCTACGTGGTTGTTACCTGCATTGCAAGATGTGATGAAAACTCGTCAAGTTGAGTTAAAACTCGCTATTTATGGTGAATCTCGCTCTATTGAAAAGCTAAGAAGTGGCGAAGTTGCAGGAGCCATCAGTCTGGAATCTCAGGCCATTCCTGGCTGTAGAGCGGACTATTTAGGACGTATTGATTATGTCTGTGTTGCTAGCCCTGAATTCTATCAACGTTATTTTTCTGAGGGCGTAAACAATAAAACACTCTCTAAAGCCCCAGCCGTATCGTACGATCAATATGATGATCTACATAAAGCCTTTCTGACCAAGCATTTTAATGTGCGCCCCGATAGCGTGATTCATCACAATATAAGCAGCTCTGAAGCGTTTCTGAAAATGGCGATGGCGGGTGTTGCGTATTGCCTGATTCCCCGTTTACAGATCTCGAATGAATTAGAGCAAGGTTCGCTGATTGATATTACTCCGGGATTCCTGATGACCTATCGAATTTACTGGCATCACTGGCAATCGGAAACCGGCGTATTACAAGAAATTTCGCAGGCAATCGTCGGCTATGCCCAACGTCATTTACCGCAGTAGAATGTAATAACAATGATGTTAACGCGTACCTCTTGTATTGATTTGGTTAAAAATTACACCAAAGTTACACAGTCAAAGTTGTGTTAGAAGTGGGCGAGGGTGGTTGGATAATCGTCGAAAGTTCCTATTATCAAGCATTATATGCTCAAAGCTTTCTAAGTTTTTGGGTATTACCCCAGACGGCTTCAGTGGTTTTCGCTACTGCATTTTTGCTCTGGGACATGTCTTTTATATATGGATGGATCTGTCGAATGAAACTGTATTCGTGTTTGCTGGCTACTTTGCTCAGCCTTACCAGTGTTTCAGCCCTAGCTACTACACCTGAATTTGCACACGTAACGACAACAGGTTATGGCGAGGTAATTGCTACGCCAGATATGGCGACTTTTTCGGTTAAAGTGGTGGATACGACGATGACTGCCGAGCAAGCGAAGCTGTCGGTGGATACGACTGTCGATGAGTTTTTGCAAAAACTGTCAGATGCAGGATTATCTAAAGACAGTATTACCAGTTCGAATCTGTACCTGGCTCCTCAATACCATTATCCAAAATCGGGCAAGGCTGAGCTGGTGGGTTATCGCGCCTCTCGCAGTATTAACGTGACGGTTAAGGATTTAGCCAACCTTAATCAGTACCTTGATATGGCAATACAAGCGGGTATTAACCAGGTTGATAATATTCAGCTTAAGGTGAGTAATCAGGCTGAGTATCAACAGAAAGCTCGCTTGGCTGCGATCAAAGATGCCAGAGAAAGTGCTGCCTCTTTAGCTTCTGGCTTTGATAAGACTCTGGGGGATATCTGGCGGGTCAACTACAACAACACTTACCCAACGCCAGTTTTAATGCGCTCCATGGCGATGGAGGGCAAGCAGAATGCCAATAGCTATCAGGACTCTACGATGGTGATCCGAGATCAGGTAGAGGTTATCTACAAGCTGAAATAAGGCGCATCCTATTTTCAGATATAAAAAAGGCAGGGAAATTCCCTGCCTTTGTTGTTTCTGTGCTTCTTAGTGAAGAATACGAGAACGAATCGTGCCTTCGATACTTTTCAGCTTGATAAGTGCTTCTTCTGAACGTTCAGTTTCCACATCGATAACCACGTAGCCGATTTCAGCTGCAGTTTGCAGGTACTGTGCGGCGATGTTGATGCCTTCTTCAGCAAAGATAGTGTTTATCTGAGTCAGGATACCTGGGCGGTTTTTGTGGATGTGTAGCAAGCGAGAAACTTCACCACCGTGCTCAGGTAGAGATACTTCAGGGAAGTTTACGCTTGAAAGCGTTGAACCGTTGTCAGAGTATTTCGCCAGTTTGCCAGCCACTTCTACACCGATGTTTTCTTGCGCTTCTTGCGTAGAACCACCGACGTGTGGAGTCAGAATAACATTGTCGAACTTCTGCAGTGGAGATTCGAACGGGTCTGCGTTTGTTTTTGGTTCAACAGGGAATACATCAATAGCTGCACCAGCCAGATGACCTGCTTCTAACGTGCTGCAAAGAGCTGGAATATCAACAACGGTACCACGAGCAGCGTTGATAAAGATTGCGCCTGGTTTCATGCGAGCAAACTCTTCTTCACCCATCATGTTCTTCGTTTCAGGTGTTTCTGGAACATGAAGTGAGATAACATCACATTTATTCAGTAGTTCGCTCATGGTATGAACTTGCGTGGCATTACCAAGAGACAACTTGTTTTCGATGTCGTAGTAGTAAACGCGCATACCAAGGTTTTCAGCGATAATACCCAGCTGAGTACCGATGTGGCCGTAACCGATAATACCAAGACGCTTACCACGAGCTTCGTAAGAGTTATCTGCGCTCTTTTTCCAAATGCCGCGATGTGCAAGTGCGTTCTTTTCAGGAATGCCTCGTAGAAGCAATAGAATCTGACCAAGAACCAGCTCGGCTACGCTTCGAGTGTTTGAGAAAGGTGCGTTAAATACAGGAACGCCACGTTTTGCAGCCGCGTCGAGATCGACTTGGTTAGTACCGATACAAAAACAGCCAATAGCAACCAGTTTGTTTGCCGCATTGATCACTTCTTCCGATAGATTAGTGCGGGAGCGAATGCCGATGAAGTGAACATCTTTAACCGCTTCAATCAGTTCCTCTTCAGGAAGTGAACCTTTGTGGTATTCAATGTTGGTGTAACCAGCAGCTTGAAGAACTTCAACTGAAGAAGGGTGAAGCCCCTCAAGTAAGAGGATCTTAATCTTGTCTTTTTCCAGCGAAACTTTGGCCATTTTTTCTCGTCCTTAAAATGGAAAGGTGGGCTAATATGGCGCACATTGGGCAAAACCATTAAAAAGGGGATAATTAATAGTTTTGTAGGAGGACAAACGTTTCCTTGTGCGTCTTCTGTTCAATAAAGTAACAAAAAAAAATAGCTTTGGGTAAGAAAATTACGGAATAAGGAATAATTTTATTTGGTGAAAGAATGAAAAACGGTGCTTTGCAGCACCGTATGTAATGAAATAACCGAAAAATGAACCTGATAGGTGAATTATCTAGGTTTTTTACTCTTCGATTTTTGCACCTTCAGGCGTGCCTGTGATAACCACATCCGCACCACGATGAGCAAAAAGACCATTAGTGACAACACCCGCGATGCTGTTGATCTTATCTTCCATTTCTTTCGGGTTAGTGATCTGCATGTTGTGTACATCCAGAATCACGTTGCCGTTATCTGTCACTACGCCTTCGCGGTAAGCAGGGTCACCACCAAGTTTAACCAATTCACGTGCCACGTATGAGCGAGCCATTGGGATCACTTCTACAGGTAATGGGAATTGACCTAGAACATCTACTGCTTTTGTATCGTCCACAATGCACACGAACTTTTCTGAGATTGCTGCGACGATTTTTTCACGTGTTAACGCGGCACCACCACCTTTGATCATGTCACGCGTTGGGTTGATTTCATCCGCGCCATCAACATAAACATCTAGCTTAATTACGTCGTTACACTCAAATACTTCAATACCAAGCTCTTTTAGACGCTCAGTCGAAGCTACAGAGCTAGAGACTGCACCTTTGATATCGTCTTTGATAGTCCCTAGTGCATCGATGAAGTGATTCACGGTAGAGCCAGTGCCTACACCGACAATGCTGCCTTTTTCAACATATTTTAATGCTGCCCAACCAGCCGCTTTTTTCATTTCATCTTGAGTCATGCCAATCTCCTGAATAGATGTTCGTTAACATTTGCGGCGTGATTATAGCGGGTAAGTGTTAGTTTTCCCATTGCCAGATTCGGCTTGGAGTCACGATCTTAGGCAGTGGAATGTCCCAGCTTTCAATTGGCAGGCGTTCAACATGCTGGCAGTCATGAGCGATACCTACAGGTGTGGCGCCTTCACCACTGGCAAACCAATGTGAAAGGGTGCGATCGTAATATCCTCCGCCCATACCTAACCGGTGGCCAATACTGTCGAAACCTACCAAAGGCGTGCAGATAAGATCGAGTTGACGAACAGGTATAAGGTGGCGAATATCGAGCTTGGGCTCAAGAATGCCATATTTGTTGTAGATGAGTTGATCATCACTCAGGTACTGAAGAAACAGTAACTGACCTTTTGAAAAAGGATGGATGACTGGTAGATATATTGATTTCCCTTGTTGCCATAGCCACTCGATAAGGGGCTTGGTATCCAGTTCACCATCCGCAGAAAGATAAATAGCAATGTGCTGAGAATGCTGTATTTCAGGAAGTTGGGAAAATTGCCTGACTAGGTCGAGCGCCGCTTGAAACTGTGTGTCACTACATAGAGCGTTACGTTTTTCACGGATCAATTTACGAAAGTCTTGTCGAGAAAGTTCTGACATAGAGGAATACCCCAGGGTGCCGTTGAGGATTGTGGCCCTTGAACCAGCTGGTTCAAGGCGGATCAGCACTGATAACCGTAGGCTTCTCGGTACATGCCAAGCTTGCTCAATAGTTACCAAATACTAACCCTTAGGTATTGCTTATCGGCTCAGGGACTTACATCCTGCTGACGCACACCCCAGGGTAAATTTTGTATTTACTGCTGTCCTTGCGTAACTTTACTTAATGCGTTCTCTAGAGACGCAGTGAGCTGTTCCATTCGCTCAGTAATTTCTTGCTGTTGCCCGCTCGATTCGTATGACTTGGTCTGTAATTCATAACAAATGTTCAACGCGGCAAAAGTCAGCAGCTGAATTTCATTGGTTACCTTAGTACGTTCGCTCATCTCTTTCAATCGTCGATCGAGATCTTTTGCTGCTGCAACGAGAGACTCTTCTTGGCCCGCAGGACAATTCACTCGAGTTACTTTGCCTAGTATTTGAACGTCGATCGCTTGATTGCTCATGATGAATAAACTCTATATTCGCGCTATCTAAGGTGTTGCTCTATGCAACTACCGAGGAGGAAACTATAGGAAAACCGCTATTAAGATTCAAGCATTTCCCATCACAGAAAGAGAAATGATGACGTGATCACACAGGAATTCGGCAAATTGAGCAAATGGTGTTCAAAATGAATTTGATAGTCGTTTCGGACGACTAGGCTTGATGGTAGGATATATCGAAACAAATTTATGCAATAATGAGCCAAGCTATGAGTGAAATCACCCTTCCTGAATACCAATCTATTGCTGCTGAGTTAAAATCTGCAAGTCTGGCGGTTACCCCGGCAGAGTTACACGGGTTGCTTGTCGGCATGCTAAGTGGTGGATTGGCGATTAACGATCAAACCTGGCAACCAATCCTGTTTGATTACACTAACGACGGCATGGGCTGGCCTGCTACATCGTTGGCATTCGCACAGAGCGTATTCAAAGTTTCTGTCAGTGAGCTTACCGGCTCTTCAATGGAGCTGTCGTTATTACTGCCAGATGAAGCTGGTGAAGAAGGTTTGTTTGCTTTAGCCGACGGTTTGTCTGATTTTGTTAACCACTTTATCTCTGGCTTAGGCTTGGCTGGCATTGCGATTGGCAAAGCTTCTGACGATGTAAAGGAAGCGTTGGCCGATTTAGAAGAAATTGCCAAGTTGGGTATTGATGAAGACGACGATCTTGGCGAGCAAGCGCAGCTGCTTGAGCAAGTTATCGAACATGTTAAAGCGTGTGTTCTGACTATCCATGCCGAGTTTGGTGCACGACCTGATAGCAGTGACAGTAAACCAACGATCCACTAATTACAGATTGTTCAGAGGTAAGTAAGCATGAGGCAATATGATGTAGTCATTGCTGGTGGTGCTATGGCTGGTGCGACGTTGGCACTGGCGATCGAACACTTATCCAAGGCGGCTCTGCGCATTGCTGTCGTCGAGCCATTTAAAGCTCAGTCGGATTCCCACCCAGGGTTTGACTCGCGCTCTATCGCCTTATCATACGGAACCGTTAATCTACTGCGCCACTTACAGCTTTGGTCAGTCATCGAGCCTTTTGCTACGCCAATTGAACATATCCATGTTTCTGACCGTTCTCATGCAGGGATGACCGATATCACCAAGCAAGAGGTTGGGGTTGAAGCGCTGGGATATGTGGTTGAGCTTGCTGATGTCGGACGTGTTTACCAAGAGTTACTTACAAACAGTGCCTCGATAGATTTCTTCTGTCCCGACTCCGTCACCTATATTGAACGAGAGCAAGATCATACTCAGGTTGAATTAAGCAGCGGGGAAAAGCTAGAAGCTAAGCTTTTAGTCGCGGCCGATGGTGCCGTTTCACAGTGCTGCCAGCAAGTCGGATTAGAGTTGTCTGAACATGACTTTGAGCAAGTGGCTATAATTGCTAACATCGTAACTCAGGAGCCGCATCAAGGGCGTGCGTTTGAACGTTTTACTGAAAACGGACCCGTTGCTTTGCTGCCGATGAGTGACAACCGTATGTCGCTGGTGTGGTGTTTGCACCCGGATGAAGCTGAATCCGTATTGGCACTCTCTGAGAGTGCATTTCTTGCACGCTTACAGCATGATTTTGGCTGGCGTTTAGGTGCTCTTAAGAAAGTAGGGCTACGTGCAAGTTACCCGCTATTGCTGCGCCATCGTAAGCAGAATATTTCACACCGTTTTGCAATTGTGGGTAATGCCGCTCAAACACTGCACCCGATCGCCGGGCAAGGCTTCAATCTGGGTATTCGTGATGTGGTGTCTCTGGCTGAAGAAGTTATTAAGCAGAGTGAAGATGTTGGGCGTTATCAAGGCTTGATGCGTTTTAGTCAGCGTCGTGAAGCAGACCGTAGCGAAACCATCTGGTTAACAAGCTCGCTCGTGCATGTTTTTTCAAATGATTTACCCGCGATGCGAATCGGGCGCAATGCCGCTTTAGCCGCGATGGATAACCTTTCTATTTTTAAGCAGCCACTTCTACGCCACACTCTTGGCTTAGTAAAACGATGATCGGTTGCAACGAATTAGCTAAAAACTAGGTAAGTAAAAGCAATGATGCAAAGTGTAGATATCGCCATCATCGGCGGAGGAATGGTTGGGTTGGCGCTTGCCGCCGCATTCAAAGACAGTGATCTGCGAATCGCTGTCATTGAAGGTAGCGTACCTGACGATAAACTGAATGAACTGCCCGATGTGCGCGTGTCTGCATTGAGTCGCTCTAGTGAAACCATATTACGTAAGCTGGGAGCCTGGCAGGGCATTGAACAGCGCAGAGCGTCGCCATACTATGGCATGGAAGTTTGGGAACAGGACAGCTTTGCCAAAATAGAGTTTGATGCCCAAAGCATGGCGCAGCCTGATCTGGGCCATATTGTTGAAAACAGAGTGATTCAACTGGCACTGCTCGAGCAAGTTGAGAAGCAAGACAACGTGACGCTGTTTATGCCTGCCCGTTGCGCTACATTAGCCGTTGGTGAGCAAGAAAGCTGGCTAACACTGGATAATGGACAAGCGATGACGGCCAAACTAGTGGTTGGTGCGGATGGTGCAAACTCTTGGTTGCGTCGTCAGATGGACATTCCGCTTACTCATTGGGATTATGGCCATAGCGCGTTGGTCGCAAATGTAAAAACTGCCGAACCGCATAACCATATCGCGCGTCAGATTTTTACTCCACATGGCCCACTGGCACTATTACCAATGTCTCAACCTAATATGTGCTCCATTGTTTGGTCGACAGAGCCAGACAGAGCTGAGCATTTACTTGCTATGGATGAACATGAATTCAATAAAGCGTTAACCAGTGAGTTCGATGCACGTCTTGGCTTGTGTGAGGTGGTAGGCGCACGCGCCGCATTTCCGCTTAAAATGCGTTATGCACGAGACTTTGTCGTCGAGCGAGTAGCATTAGTGGGTGACGCTGCACATACCATTCATCCACTTGCTGGCCAAGGTGTGAACTTGGGGCTTCTGGATGCAGCAAGTTTGGCTCAGGAAGTTCTGGCTTTATGGAATCAAGGGCAGGATATTGGTAGTAAGCGTAACCTTCGCAGTTACGAGCGCTGGCGTAAGGCGGAATCGGCTAAGATGATTGCTGCTATGCAAGGTTTCCGTGACTTGTTCTCTGGTGAGAATCCGGCTAAGAAGCTGATACGTGGTATTGGTTTGAGCCTGGCTGGGCAATTACCTGGGGCGAAAGATGAGATCATGAAACGAGCGCTCGGGTTGAAAGGTGATCTGCCAGAGTTAGCACGTCAATAGATGTTTATCTGAGAACAAAAAAAGGCTGAATCATTCAGCCTTTTATTCAGTGAGTGTTAGCTAAGCATATGCGCATCGGAGTTTCATTATTTCTTTGTTGATCTCTTTTACTGCTCTGAAGTGACGTTGCTCCGCTTTCTCAGGCAGCATTAGTTTTCCGTTATCAAACTCGAATTTACCGACCCCGTAAATATAAATTCTTCCCTTAAAAAGACGACTTATATGTTTAGCAATCATACCTGGTGTATAGCGCTTAAACAGTCTCATATTTACTTTCCTTTTTTCTTACCTAGCTCAGGTTATTCTACGTTTTTCACGCGAAATTATTGTGATAGCAATACTACTAAGTGCAGGTGAGATGTAACAACTTAGAGATTTGTGCTGTCTTTGGCAAATTGACGGCTTTATGTCTCAAATTGCGTGAGGATTACCCCAAAATTCACCTATTAAGAAACGTTATTCGTTCTTTATTCTTTTGTACGTGGTGCATTAAGCAATAGTTTTGTTACAGGATTAAGAATAGAAGGAAATTGAATGTTTGCTAAATGTTTCTTTTTTAACGCTCATTCCATTTTCTCTTGTTACTTATTCTTAGAGTAAGAAGGCTGAGAAAAAGTTCATACAAAAAAAAGCCCGCTTTAGCGGGCGAATAGTCACAGATGCATTACACAAAAGTGGATTGCTGACTTAACAAAGACTGTTATCGAAATCAGCGGATTCACTTTATGTCGGCTAAGTCCTGTTGAAAACTCAACCAACACAAGCATCATATACGAGTTTTTTCTTAGTGACTATTTATGTTTTAAAAATGATTAAAAATTCTCAAGCAATTTACGCGTGATGTGATCTGTGTCACGTGTTGGGAGCTGGTGTTGTAATCGATTACGCTCGTGGTCTAAATCAACGACAAATATCCGCGACGACAGGCTGACATAGCTTGACTAGGTCATCGATTGATAAAGCGATGCCTGCCATTCGATCACCACTGCTGATCGTGACTTCCCCTTCGTTTAAGAGGCTTGGGTCAAAAACGATTGGCATATGACGTTTAAGTAACAGCGGAGTCACGGTGCCAATTTTGTATCCGGTAATGCTTTCAACATCCGCTTGGTCGACACAAGTCATGCGTCGGCACTGAAGGAGTGAGCGAACCTTTTTTGGGTCAACACTTCGGTCTCCTGGAGCACAGGCAAGTGCATAAAGATTCCCCATATCTCTCAACAGGATAGCTTTAACCATTTGAGAAGGGCGAATGCCACGCTGCTGCGCGGCATCTTCAATGGTGGTAGAAGGTCTTTGATGCGGTAGCAAGCGAAACGTGATGTTTTGCTCTGCCAAAAACTGCATTAAAGGTGTTTCAATGAGTTTACTCATCATCAAGGCTGTAAGGCAGTTCTGCGATGGTCCATTCACATTCTGGCTGAGAAACTAAACGCAGGCGCGTGTCGTCATCTAAGTTATTGGGTAAGACGATCAAGCCAATTGCTTGGTTATCGGCAAACTGGTAATGAGTCAGTAGAGCACCAACTGATCGCCAGTTCTCACCAACACTACGTTCTAGTTGGACTGGTTCATCATTGAGGTTTGTCGCTGTTGCGCCTTTCACGATGTACATCGCACGTTTATTCGTACCTCGGTATTTGGCACGTGCCACGGTTTCTTGCCCAGTGTAACAACCTTTAGTGAAGCTGATACCACCAAGTGCTTGCAGGTTGAGTGCTTGTGGAATGTGCTCGTTTTGCGCCGCTGCTGGTACAAATGGTAGTGCCACTTCAATCTCAAAACGGTTCCAAAGTTCATGTGTCGTCAGTGTAGCGTCACTGTTTTCAATCATCGATTGAGCCGCATCGCTGGTCAACAGTAGCAGCCAGCGGTTGTCTGCCACTTTGACGGCAGTGCCGCCGTTAATCGCACGTACATCACCAGACTCTTCGCTGATGCCATCGATAAACGAATTGGCTTGAGAGCCAGCAACGCCAAGAATAATGTCGTTGGATTCTTCGATCGTAACTTTGGAAAATACAGCGTATTTCTTAATTTCTTTTAATTCGATTTCAAGGGCTGACTTCGGTTGGATCAGTCCGTAGCCATCTTGGTGATGGAATAAACGGAAAACACTCCACACTTTGCCTTTGGCATCACAATGTGCCCCAAGTGTTGATTGGTCTTTCTCTAAAGAGACAACATCGCAGGTGACCTGGCCTTGTAAGTATGATTTTTTGTCATCACCTACCATGGTGATCATGCCTAAGTTATCCAACAGTGAGATAGAGAGCTCAGGTAAAGTATCTTGAGTTGATAGGGGTAGAGCTGAAAAGCGAGTTTGCCATTCCATGATTACAATGCCTTTTGAAGATGTTTTTCAGCTATGTTAATTCGAGAATCGTTATTTGTCAGCTTTCATTATAAGCAAGTACTCTCAAGGGGTTTGGTTCGCGTATTGTGACCCGTACACTAGTTGCGTAGCATATCCCTTGTTACACTCCGCACTTATAACAAGACATCTATGAAGGAATAATGAATGTACACTCCTGAAGAAAAGGCGCGTATTAAATGGGCTTGCCGCAGAGGTATGCTTGAGCTGGATGTGGTGATTATGCCGTTCTTTGAAGAGTGCTTTGATGCGCTGAGTGAGCAGGAACAGCATGACTTTGTTTCTTTGCTTGAGTGTGATGACCCTGATCTGTTTACCTGGATTATGGGACATGGACGTAGTGAGAACCTGAGCCACGCTTCAATGGTTGATAAAATTGTCGCCCACAACCTCAGTAAAGTTCGTTAATCTCACACTTTCCTCCTCAAATGCTGCCCGAGTTATTAGCTTTGTTCTTCTTTTCTCTATGACTTGGGCGGTCACCCTTTCCGATACCCCAATTGTATTATCTATTTATCTGTTATTAATGATCGCGAAGCTGCACTTTGACCAACTTTTGGTTGCCCCTGCCAGCCAAGGTATCTGGTCTTTTCATTGTAACGGTACGGTAAGAACTGAATCAAAGCAGACTCAGATTAAGCGGATCGATTTGTCGACTCTGCCTTTTAAGATCGCTATTACACTGCAATCAGGAGATAGTGTGACAGTATGGCGTGATAGTTGCGCCGATACACAGTACCGTCAGTTAAGCCTGGTATTGCGTCAGTGGGAAATAAAACAGGGAGCCGATGCTCCCTGTTGATATGTTGGATTAAGCTCTGTCACCAAAATTATTTATCAGACAGTTGCTTCGCCGGAGTTAGAATCGTCGGTCCACTGTTTTCCAATTGGTTTGGGTAATCAAGTGTGTAGTGCAGGCCGCGACTTTCTTTGCGTTGCATCGCACAACGTACCATCAGTTCAGCGACTTGAAGTAGGTTTCGCAGCTCAAGCAAGTTATTGGATACGCGGAAATTACTGTAGTACTCGTGCGTTTCTTGCTGCAGCATCTGAATGCGTCGTAGTGCACGTTCCAAACGCTTATCCGTACGAACAATGCCCATGTAGTCCCACATAAACAGACGCAATTCGTGCCAGTTATGCTGGATAATGACTTCTTCATCACTGTTAGTTACCTGGCTTTCGTCCCAGCAAGGCACTTGAGGAGCTAGCTCGACTTCAGAGCGGTGTTTCAGAATGTCTTTTGCCGCAGACCATGCGTAAACCACACACTCTAACAGCGAGTTAGACGCCATGCGGTTTGCACCGTGAAGGCCGGTGTAGCTCACTTCACCGATCGCATATAAGTTTTTAAGATCGGTACTTCCGTTTCTGTCTACGATGACACCACCACAGGTGTAGTGGGCTGCCGGAACAATCGGAATCGGCTCTTTGGTCATATCAATACCCAGATCCATCAAGCGAGAGTAGATGGTCGGGAAGTGCTTGGTAATGAAATCCGCTGGCTTATGGCTAATATCGAGATACATGCAATCAGCACCCAGACGCTTCATTTCAAAGTCGATCGCACGAGCAACAACATCACGCGGGGCTAACTCTTTACGTTCATCAAAATCCGGCATGAAACGAGAGCCATCAGGGCGGCGTAAGTAGGCGCCTTCACCGCGCAGTGCTTCTGTAAGCAGGAAGTTGCGTGCTTCTGGGTGGTACAAGCAGGTTGGGTGAAATTGGTTGAACTCCAAGTTTGCTACGCGGCAGCCAGCACGCCACGCCATGGCAATACCATCACCAGATGAAACGTCTGGGTTGGATGTGTATTGGTACACTTTTGAAGAGCCACCTGTCGCAAGTACCACAAATTTTGCACGTACGGTTTCTACATGCTCTTCGTTACGGTTCCAGATATAAGCGCCGATGACTTTATTTTTGTCACCACCAATTTTATCTTCCGTGATCAGGTCAAGCGCATTGTGTCGTTCAAGAACATGAATGTTTGGATGATTGTGTGCGTTATCTTGCAGGGAAGTTTGCATCGCCATACCCGTTGCATCCGCAGCGTGCAGAATACGGCGACAACTGTGTCCGCCTTCTCGGGTTAGGTGGTAACGAGGTTCTTCGTCGGAGTCGTCTTCTTCACGATCGAATGGAACACCGCCATCAATGAGCCACTGTACACATTCTTTTGAATGCTCAGCGATAAATCTCACAGTCTCTTCATCACAGATACCATCGCCTGCGATTTGGGTGTCTTCAACGTGTGATTCAATCGTATCTGACTCATCAAACACCGCTGCGATACCACCCTGAGCGTAATAGGTCGCCCCTTCGCTACGTGGCCCTTTACTAAGTACCATTACTTTACAGTGATTTGCGACACGTAAAGCCAACGACAAACCTGCGGCTCCACTCCCTACCACTAACACATCACATTCATGTTCACGATTTGTGTTCATATAACTTTCATAATCCCAAGCTAAGACAACAACGTTATCTTGTATATTATTTGCACACCATGTGCACTTCCATTAGCGTGACATCCGTCACTAAGGGCTAAGTTGGGAGTTTCATCTAAATTACAGTTACTCTGGTGACTTGAGCCACTCTTCTTTTTAAGTATGCCCAGGTCGGAGACCTTAAATTACATACGAATATTTTTTGAGCTTTATTTAACAACGCGTTATTCAGACAGCCAACAGCCATGCAAATGATAAGTAATAGTTTATCAATATCATTGCTTTTCCATGCTCTACCCAGCACAATTTGGACAGAGGGCGATTATTATACCCATTTCCCCCTAATTTGCTCGCCTGACAAACTTAGATTTAAGTTTAAGAAGAGTAGGGATTTGGCGCATGACATCACACTGTGAAAAAACAATGATAAAAATTTGGGAAGTCCCGGAACTTTCTCATTCACATTGCAGTCACAATAGTGCTCAAGTAAGCAGTGGTGTCAATACTACGTTTTGCAGAAATAGTACCCATATCTGAGAAGAGTAGGGGCATAACAAATAGGAGTATCCGCTCGAATGAACGAGCAGCTGACCGATCAAGTATTGATTGAGCGAGTTCAGAATGGCGATAAGCAAGCATTCAACCTGCTGGTAACGAAGTATCAGAACAAGGTATGTAATCTTATCTCCAGATACGTAAGTAATCCTGGCGATGTTCCAGATGTAGCACAAGAAGCGTTTATCAAGGCTTACCGAGCTATCCCCAGTTTTCGAGGGGAAAGTGCGTTTTATACGTGGCTGTATCGCATTGCAGTGAATACTGCGAAAAATCACATTGTGGCCCAAGGTCGAAGACCCCCAGCGACAGATGTTGATGCTGAAGATGCTGAATTTTACGAAACAGGTAGTGCACTTAAAGAAATTTCGAACCCTGAGAACTTAACGTTGTCCAAAGAATTGCAACGGGTAGTGTTCAGTGCAATCGAAGCCTTACCTGAAGATTTAAAAACAGCAATGACGTTGCGAGAGCTTGACGGCTTGAGCTACGAGGAAATTGCTGAAGTAATGGATTGCCCGGTAGGAACGGTACGCTCACGTATCTTCCGTGCTCGTGAAGCGGTGGAAAAGAAAATCAAACCTCTTTTACAACGCTAGTACAAGTAATAACTATGGTGAAAACAATGGCTGACAAAGAAAAACTTTCAGCTCTCATGGATGGAGAATTGATCGATAAGGCTTTAATTCAAGAATTAGGGCAAGATCAAGAGGGCCGTAAAGCTTGGCAGAATTATCACCTGATAGGTGATGTGATGCGAGGCGAAGCGCCAGCAAAACCAGAGTGGAATATTGCTGAAAGCGTGGCGTTAGCGTTAGAAGATGAACCAGTGCATCGTGCTGTCGATTCACATAGTGCCAACGTAATTTCAATTACGGATGCACCTAAAGAGTCGCAACCAGAACCGCAAAAAGCCAAACGTCAGCTACCAAGTTGGTTGACTCAATTTGGACAAGTTGCCGTTGCTGCGTGTGTATCGCTAGTCGTCATCTTAGGTGTACAGCAGTACGGTGGAAGTGATTCTACGGTACCTCAAGCTGAACAGTTGCCTGTATTGCAAACCGTTCCATTCGCGGGTATCGCGGGTAGTGCAGAACCTGTGAGTTTAACTCGTGAATCCGTAGAGCGTTCTATGGGTGAAGCAAATATGCAGGAGCAACGTAAGCGTGTTCATGCTATGCTGCGAGACTACGAATTACAGTTAAGAATTAACAGTGATGCATCTCAGCAAGATGCGACTCTGACTCCGGATGTTGAATGAATAAATTCCTGATCAGCGCTTGCGCTCTGTTCAGTATGATGTCTTCACAAGCCTTTGCTGGTGATAAACCAGCGGAGGCTTTATTGCATCAAATGAGCGAGGCAAGTAAGAATTTAAGCTACGAGCTCTCTTATATCCTCATCAAAAAGAACAGTATTGAACCTTTACTGTACCGCCACGCGACTCACGGTGAAGAGCAATACGCCCACCTTATTTATCTCAGCGGCCCTGTGCGTGAAGTCATTCTCCGTGGTCGTGAAGTCAGCTACATCGAAACAGGTGCAGAGCCTTTCACGATAGAATCTGGGAAAATGGTTGCACCGACCATCCCAATGCTAAATACCAACATTGATGAACTGAATCGCTATTATGACTATGTTCAGGTTGGTCGAGCTCGTGAAGCCGGTGTTGCTACTCAGGTGTTACGTATCGTACCGAAAGATGGCTTACGCTATTCATACATCCTTTGGGTTGATGAAAAGAGCAAGCTTCCACTGCGAGCTGATCTTGTTGATCGCGATGGCGAAGTACTAGAGCAATACCGTACGATTTCATACACAGTGAATACTAAAATCGCTGAGCTCATGAGTGGCTTAGAAGATGTTCAGTTACCTGCTGTTCTTACCATGCCTAAAGGTGAGGTAAGCACCAGCGACTGGGTTGTCGGTTGGATACCAGATGGTTTTGAGGCTAATGAACTCAATCGCTACCGCATGGCGGTCAGTGATCAAATGGTAGAAAGCCAAATGTATTCCGATGGGTTATTTAATTTCTCGGTTTATGTAGCGAGTAAAGATGAGCACTCATTGAAAGGTCAGCTTGTACGCCAAGGTCGCAGAACGCTGCACAGCTACGTAAATGGCGATTATGAAATCTCCGTCGTAGGCGATATTCCTCCTGCAACCGCGCAACGTATAGCTCAATCTATTACATTTAAAGTAACCAATAATCAGTAAACATGAGTAACGTGCGATGATGACTGCGCTAGCGACTGTGACAGGGGTTGAGCGTCACGGTAAGCGATATGAAATTGACCTGAGCTGCGAGCAGCAAACCAGTTGCAGCAGCTGCTCGTCTCAAAAAAGTTGTGGCACTGGTGTTGTCACGAAAGCCATTGGTAATAAAAGCCTTTCCTGGCATTTGCGCACAGAAAAATCCGTGCAAGTCGGACAAGTCGTCGAAATTGGTTTCCCTGAATCCAGTTTAATTAAATCTGCGATGGCGGTGTACCTGCTGCCACTGTTTGGTCTGATACTCGGTGCACTTTTCGGCCATCTATTGTTTGTTCCTCTCATCTTTGGTGGTGAAGGCGTAATTATTCTCTCTTCAGCACTTTTTGCTGCTGGTGGCGTTTGGTTAGCGAAGCGTGTATCCAAGCCACTTGAAGATGAATCGCAGCGCCAAGTTACGTTAGTTCGAGTGCTTGGAGAGCCGATCCAGTAAGCTCTGACCCCGCCCCCTTTCAGTCACTTGGGTTTATGTACTTTAAATTACGTGCGCCCGCTAACGAAATTCGGTAGAATCTGCCAACTTGATTGAAATGCCATCAGATGATGGCTTTCTTACTGTCCCTATTTTGTAAAGAGTTAGTCAGCCTAAATCTATGAAGCACATTCGTAACTTTTCGATTATCGCCCACATCGACCATGGTAAGTCGACCCTATCAGACCGTTTAATCCAAGTTTGTGGAGGATTGAGCGATCGTGAAATGGCCGCACAGGTTCTGGATTCAATGGATCTTGAACGTGAGCGTGGTATCACCATTAAATCTCAGAGTGTGACGCTAAACTACACCGCTAAAGACGGTGAAACATACCAGCTAAACTTCATCGATACTCCGGGACACGTAGACTTTGCATACGAAGTATCACGCTCTCTAGCCGCTTGTGAAGGTGCGCTATTGGTGGTTGATGCTGGCCAGGGTGTAGAAGCGCAAACGCTAGCGAACTGTTACACCGCGATCGAAATGGATCTGGAAGTTGTGCCAATCCTAAACAAGATCGATCTTCCAGCTGCAGATCCAGAACGTGTAGCAGAAGAAATTGAAGAAATCGTTGGTATCGATGCGATGGAAGCAACCCGCTGTTCTGCGAAAACAGGCTTGGGTGTTGAAGACGTACTAGAAAACATCGTATCAGCGATTCCAGCACCAGAAGGTGATCCAGACGCACCGCTACAAGCTCTGATCATCGACTCATGGTTTGATAACTACCTTGGCGTTGTTTCTTTAGTGCGAATCAAAAATGGTTCACTGAAGAAGAACGACAAGATCAAAGTAATGAGCACAGGTCAATCTTGGGGTGTAGACCGTTTGGGTATCTTCACACCTAAGCAAGTGGACACTGAGGTTCTAAATACTGGCGAAGTAGGCTGGGTTGTTTGTGGTATTAAAGACATCCTTGGCGCGCCAGTAGGTGATACTTTGACACTGGCGAAAAACGGCAGTGACAAACCACTACCAGGCTTTAAGAAAGTAAAACCTCAGGTATACGCTGGTTTGTTCCCTGTATCATCGGATGATTACGAAAACTTCCGTGATGCGTTAGGTAAATTAAGCCTGAATGATGCGTCACTATTCTACGAGCCAGAAAACTCTGCAGCTCTGGGCTTTGGTTTCCGTTGTGGTTTCCTTGGCATGCTGCACATGGAAATTATCCAAGAACGTTTAGAGCGTGAATACGATCTAGACCTAATTACGACAGCGCCTACGGTAGTCTACGAAGTAGAGAAAACCGATGGTGATTTGCTGTATGTCGATAGCCCAGCGAAACTGCCTGCGGTAAACGACATCGAAGAAATCCGCGAGCCAATCGCGCGTTGTAACATTCTAGTGCCGTCTGAATACCTAGGTAACGTTATCACACTGTGTGTTGAAAAACGTGGTGCTCAGGTGGATATGGTTTATCACGGTAACCAAGTAGCCGTGACTTACGATATTCCAATGGCAGAAGTGGTTCTCGACTTCTTCGACCGTCTGAAATCGACTTCTCGCGGTTATGCTTCTCTGGATTACAACTTCCAGCGCTTTGAAGCGTCGAACATGGTTCGCGTAGACGTACTTCTGAACGGTGACACGGTTGACGCGCTAGCGATGATCACACACAAAGATCAGTCTCAGACTCGTGGTCGTCAGTTGGTTGAGAAAATGAAAGAGTTCATCCCTCGTCAGATGTTTGATATCGCGATTCAGGCTGCGATCGGTAACCACATCATCGCGCGTTCGACGGTTAAACAGCTACGTAAGAACGTTATCGCGAAATGTTACGGTGGTGACGTGAGCCGTAAGAAGAAACTTCTGAAGAAACAGAAAGAAGGTAAGAAGCGTATGAAGCAGATCGGTAACGTCGAACTGCCTCAAGAAGCGTTCCTGGCGATTCTTCACGTAGGCAAAGACTAGAATTGAACTTTGTTCCATTCTTGTTGGTCATAAGACGTTAGAACTTAAATTAAGTGAAAGAGTTAGCGCTCTTTCACTTTCGCATTTTTAGATAAGGGAATTTAATGGCGAATACATTCTCACTGATTCTGGTTATCGTGACCTTGGTAACTGGTGTAGTTTGGCTTTTGGAAAAACTGGTGTTTGCAAAGAAACGTCAGGCAAAAGTCGCAGAGATCGAAGCGCAAACAGCTAACGGCTTAGATGCAGTCACCCTGCAAAAAGTAGAACGCCAGCCTTGGTGGGTTGAAAACAGCGTCTCTATTTTCCCTGTGATCGCGTTTGTACTCGTATTACGTTCTTTTATCTATGAACCGTTTCAAATCCCGTCTGGCTCAATGATGCCTACTTTGCTGGTTGGGGATTTCATCCTGGTAGAAAAATATGCCTACGGTCTGAAAGATCCAGTATGGCGTACTGAGCTGGTAGAAACAGGCAAGCCAGAACGTGGCGATATCGTCGTGTTTAAATATCCTCCTCACCCTAGCATTGATTACATCAAGCGTGTGGTTGGTCTACCAGGGGATATCGTGCGTTACTCAAACGACAAGCAGATTTGTATTCAAAGCAAAGGTGAATCGAGCTGTAAGCCAGTTAAACTGAGTAATGTCGAAGAGAGTCAATTTAGCTCAAATGGTATCCCGATGATCCAGTTGGATGAAAAACTGGGTAACGTTGAGCACAATATTTTGGTTAACCCAATTGTTCGCAATCATGTGGAGCAGTACTTCCCACGTAGCGGAACAACAGAATGGGTTGTACCACAAGGTCAGTACTTTGTGATGGGTGATAACCGTGACAACAGTGCAGACAGCCGTTACTGGGGCTTTGTTCCTGAAGCAAACCTAGTCGGCAAAGCTGTTGCCATTTGGATCAGCTTCGAGTTTGAGCGTGGCGCAGATAGCGTTCTACCTTCATGGATTCCAACTGGTGTGCGTTTTAACCGCATCGGTGGTATTCACTAACTTCTCGTTATATTTGAAGTCGCTTAGTTGCCACTCCAACTATATAGAGAAATAAACATTAATGTCGAGAGAGTATGAATTCTCCAATTGATAAACTAGAGCGTAAGCTCGGCTACCAGTTTAAAGATGCCGAGCTTATCAACTTGGCGCTGACTCACCGCAGCGCCAACAGTAAGCATAACGAACGTCTTGAGTTTCTGGGCGATTCAATTTTAAGTTTTGTCATCGCTGATGATCTGTACCATCGTTTCCCTAAAGTGAACGAAGGTGACATGAGCCGTATGCGTGCTACTTTGGTTCGCGGACACACATTGGCGGAACTGGGTCGTGAATTCGATCTAGGAGATTATTTAAAATTAGGTCCAGGTGAATTGAAGAGTGGTGGCTTTCGCCGTGACTCTATTCTAGCCGATGCGGTGGAAGCCATTATTGGTGCAATTTACCTAGATAGTGATATTGAAGCAGTTCGTGGCATTGTACTGAGCTGGTACAAGTCTCGCCTTGAAGCCATTAAGCCTGGTGTATCACAAAAAGACCCAAAAACTCGCCTCCAAGAGTTCCTGCAAGGCAGAAGAAAACCACTGCCTGTGTACACAGTGACTAATATTAAAGGTGAAGCGCACAACCAAGAATTTACGGTTGAGTGTGAAGTCGCAGGTGTGGATAAACCTGTAATCGGTAAAGGCACCAGCCGCCGCAAGGCAGAACAGGCGGCAGCGGAAACAGCACTTGAGCAATTAACTAATGGCTGATAACGAATTCGATATCGATGCATACTTTGCATCACATGGTGAAACGAGTTCACCAGAAAACCAGCACTGCGGCTTTATCGCCATTGTTGGTCGTCCAAATGTAGGTAAATCGACCCTTTTAAACAAAATCTTGGGTCAGAAGATTTCGATTACCTCTCGCAAGCCGCAAACTACACGCCACCGTATTATGGGTGTGGACACTGACGGTGATTATCAGGCGATTTACGTCGATACACCTGGACTTCATATTGAAGAAAAGCGTGCGATCAACCGTTTGATGAACCGCGCGGCAAACTCTTCGTTGAGTGATGTGAACTTGGTGTTCTTCTTAGTCGATGGTACCCATTGGACTAAAGACGACGAGATGGTACTGACGAAGTTGCAGAAATCGAACTTCCCTGTTGTGCTGTGTGTAAACAAAGTCGACAACGTACAAGATCGCAATGAAGTGATGATGCACATGGCGGACATGTCTAAGAAAATGGACTTTGTCGACGTTGTGCCAATCTCAGCGAAGCAAGGCAAGAACATCGATGTACTGCGTAAACATGTACGCGACCACTTACCAGTAGCGACGCATCACTTCCCAGAAGAGTACGTGACAGACCGTTCACAGCGCTTTATGGCATCTGAAATTGTTCGTGAGAAACTGATGCGTTTCACGGGTGAGGAGCTTCCTTACTCAGTGACGGTGGAAATTGAACGTTTTGACTACAACCCGGAAACCGATGGCTTCCATATCAATGCACTGATTCTGGTTGAACGTAGCGGCCAGAAGAAAATGGTGATCGGTAAAGGTGGCGAGAAGATCAAAACCATCGGCCGTGAAGCTCGCCTGGATATGGAAGAGCTGTTTGGTCGTAAGGTTTATCTCGAAACTTGGGTTAAAGTGAAATCTGGTTGGGCTGACGACGAACGTGCGCTGCGCTCACTGGGTTACATCGACGATCTATAAACTTGAAGCGAAGCCACTTCGCTCCAACATCGATTAGAATAAGGAGCCGCTTGGCTCCTTATTTTTTATTACTCAGTAATTAGACGATTAGGCACACCGATATAGATGAGTAACCAGTCCTCTGAAGGCTTACAACGCTGCTTTGTTTTGCACCGAAGACCTTACAGTGAATCGAGCTTGATACTTGATGTGTTCAGTCAGGAGTATGGCCGCATCACATTGATGGCCAAAGGCGCGCGTAGTAAACGTTCGAACCTGAAAGGGGCGCTACAGCCATTCACTCCACTGTTACTAAAATGGTCAGGCAAAGGGTCAATGAAAACCTTAAGACAGGCTGAACCTATCAGCCTTGGCTTACCCTTAACAGGTATTAACCTTTACTCTGCTATGTACGTTAATGAATTGATTGGACGTGTATTGATGGCAGAAGTGCCAATGCCAGCCTTGTTTCACGATTATCTGCATGCATTAACCGAACTTGCTCAGTGCGATAATCCTGAGCCAGCACTGCGACGATTTGAACTGGCCTTGCTTTCTACGATGGGGTATGGCGTCGACTTTATGCACTGTGCAGGGACAGGTGAACCTGTCGAAGCGAACATGACTTACCGTTATCGTGAGCAGAAGGGATTTATTGCTTCCGTGAGGCGAGACAACCTGACATTTTTAGGTAATGAATTGATTGCAATCAGTGAGCGGCGCTTTGTCACTAAAGAGCAGTTAAAAGCGGCAAAACGCTTTACACGTATAGCCTTAAAGCCGTATCTTGGCGGCAAACCTTTAAAAAGTCGTGAATTGTTTATTCACACACCCAGAGCACGGAGTAATGGAAAATGAGCTCAATCTATTTAGGCGTTAATATCGATCATATTGCTACTTTACGTAATGCACGTGGTACAAAATATCCGGATCCTGTTCATGCTGCTGAAATTGCAGAACGAGCGGGTGCTGATGGTATCACGATTCACTTGCGTGAAGACCGCCGACATATTTTGGACCGTGATGTACGTATTCTGCGTGAAACTATCCAGACGCGCATGAACCTAGAGATGGCTGTAACCGATGAAATGGTTGAGATTGCTCTGAAAACCAAACCTGAATTCGTTTGTTTAGTGCCAGAGAAGCGTGAAGAACTAACGACAGAAGGTGGCCTGGATGTGGTTGGTCAACTGGCTAAAGTGAAGGCGGCAACGGAGAAACTAACCGAAGCGGGTATTAAAGTTTCTCTGTTTATCGATGCAGACCGTCAACAGATTGATGCTGCAAAACAATGTGGCGCGCCTTATATTGAACTTCACACTGGTCACTATGCTGATGCGACAACTGAGGAAGAGCAGCAAGCGGAACTGAAAAAAATTGCAGCTGGCGCAAGCTATGCTGACGATTTGGGTATCATCGTTAATGCGGGCCATGGTTTGACTTACCATAACGTTGCCCCTATTGCAGCGTTACCAGAAATCTACGAACTGAACATTGGTCACTCGATCATTGGCCGCGCTGTCTTCGATGGCTTAGAGAAAGCGGTTGCTGATATGAAAGCTTTGATGATCGAAGCTCGCAAGTAATCAGGCACACGAATGGCTATTTTAGGTTTAGGCACCGACATCGCGGAAATTGAGCGCATTGAAAAAGCGCTGGATCGCACTGGCGAGTCATTTGCTCAGCGCATTCTTTGTGAAGAAGAGATTCTGAAGTTTTCACAGCTAAAGCAAAAAGGGCGTTATCTTGCCAAACGTTTTGCAGCCAAAGAAGCGGCATCGAAAGCGCTGGGAACCGGCATTGCAAAAGGGGTGACCTTTCACGACTTTTGCGTGACTAACGATGATCTGGGGAAGCCGGTAATTTCCTTGTCTGGTACGGCACAGCAAATAGCTCAAAAATTGGGGGTGAACCATGTTCATCTTTCGATCTCTGACGAGAGACACTACGCTGTTGCGACCGTGATTTTAGAGTCCTGAATCGTCTGAATTTCTTGTAAATAAACCAAATAGCAAAAAGCCAGAGCATCTGCTCTGGCTTTGTCGTTTTAGTCAGGGGATATTTACTGCTCTAGATAGAGCTTAGCCGTGGTCGTGACCTTAATCATTTCATCCTGTAGCTCAAACATTTCCGGCTCAATGTCGTCAAGTTCAGCGCCTGAGCGAAGTGCTTGCTCCAGCGTCGCACACAATGATTTTAACCTTGGCACGCCGCAATACGAGCTACTGCCGTGCAGCTTGTGAATGACATGAATGAGCTCTTCACGGGCAAAGTTTTCTTCTTCTAGGGCTTGAGCAACCACATCATCCACTTCTGGGATAAAGTCGATTAACATGCGCAGCATATCTTTGGCCAAATCTTCTTTATTCGCACTCTGTTTCAACGCGGCTTGCCAATCGATAATGACATCTTGGTGAGCCTTTTCTGTTGCATTTAGAGCTTCACCTTCTTGTTCATCAACATACGAAGGTGTGACTTTTCTGAAGCTTTCCGCGCAAGCATTTGGGTTCCAGTGAACCAAAACCTGTTGCAGCACATGCTCTTCTATTGGTTTGGTGAGGTAATCATCCATACCCGCTGCGAGTAGACGGTCACGCTCGCCTGCCATCGCATGTGCGGTTACCGCAATGACTGGCGTATCTTTGTTGAGCTCAATCTGCTTGATATGTTTACAGGCGGTCACCCCATCCATATGTGGCATTTGGATGTCCATGAATATCATGTCGTACTTTTTCTCGGTCGCCAGATTCACGGCTTGTTGACCGTTACTGCATGCGGTTACCGTTTCAACACGCTCTTTCAGCAAGGCCGATATAAGCTTCAGGTTGGCGGGGTTATCGTCAACAGCGAGAACGTGCAGTGGTAAACGTTCTTCTTCTACCGTCTTAATCGGCGCTTTCAGTGGCTGAGGCGATTCAACATGTTCGCTGATCAGACTTTGTAGTAATCGACGGCGGGACAAAGGCTTGGTCAAACACTGGATTTGATGTTCCTTCATAATCTGGTCTGCCAGCGCAAGCTCAGTACTTGGCGTCCCCATGATCACGCTTGGTGCCATTTGCTTCGCTTGTTCTATCCAGGCTTCAACCGATTGCTCATCGTAAGTCTGGTTTGCAGCCAAATTGAGTAACACGTAATCGTAGTGTTCATTTGCTTCAGGCAACGAGGAGCGATAAGTGACTAAGATGCCTTCCTGACTTAGGATCTGCTGCGTTACCGATGCTGCCTGCATGTTTGGTTCCACCAGTAACAGCTGTTTGCCAGTAAGCAGTTCAATCTCGATCAGATCGCTCATAGGCATTTCTGTCGAGTTGAGGCGCAGGGTAAACCAGAACGTGGAGCCTTGGTGCAAGCGGCTGGTCAGGCTAATTTCTCCCCCCATCTGGCTAACCAGTTTCTGGGTAATGACCAGACCAAGACCTGTACCACCATAACGGCGTGAGATGCTAGCATCGGCTTGGCTGAATGCCTGGAAGAGCTGCGCTTGTTGACGTTCTGAAATACCGATACCGGTATCGCGAACCATAAATTGCAATTCGACCGAATCGCCAGACTGGGAGCGCATTTCAACACTGATATCAATGTTGCCGCGTTCAGTAAACTTGATCGAGTTACCAACCAGGTTAGTAAGAATTTGCTGAATACGCAGAGGGTCACCAACCAAGCCTGGTGGAATTTTAGGATCGACTTTGAGCGTAATTTCCAGCCCTTTCTCATGCGCACTGGTCGCTTGAAGGTTGACGACTTCTTCCAGACTTTCACGGAAATCAAACGGGATGTTTTCCAGAGCTAGCTTACCCGCTTCCAATTTAGAAAAGTCGAGGATATCGTTAATAATATTCAGCAGGTTGTTTGCCGATTTTTCGATCGTTTGCAGGTAATCCGTCTGACTATTAGAAAGTTGCGTTTTGAGCATCTGACGCGTAAAGCCAATCACGCCGTTCAGCGGGGTACGCAGTTCGTGTGACATATTGGCCAGGAACTCTGATTTCACACGTGCGGCTTCTTGAGCACGCTTCTTCGCGATGTCTAACTCAACGTTCTGGATTTCCAGCTGTTCTAAGGTTTCACGCAGGTCAGAGGTAGCCTGATCGATACTGTGTTGCATCTCGACGTGGTATTCCGAAAGTGAGACGGCCATAGCGTTGATACCATTTTTTAGCTGATCAAGCTCACCATGCATTTTCCCTTCGATACGAACGTCTAAGTGGCCGCGTCGAATACGGTCTACAACGTTTTTCATGTGTGTGATCGGCTGAGTCACATCATGCATTAAACGAGAGGCGAACACGCTGGCAAGACCGAGTCCTAAAATCAGTACCAAAAAGGCTGAGAAGACTTCCTGATATTGCTGAAGACGCAGAGACGAGAGATCCAGCTCCACAGCAATGTAGCCGATGGCTTTGGTCGCTTGGCTTTTATTAGACAGATCCGTCAGGTAATGCCCTTCAGATAAGATAGGCACACGCAAAATCAGGTAATTATCGTAGATTTCCGAATTTCCCAACGGTGGGATAGGCTTATCTTTCGGAAACATCAACGCTTCGAAATTAGGGTGGAAGTTTGAGGTTACAAACAGTTCATGATGCGCATCGAAGACGGCAATGCTTCGAACCAGTTTCGAATTTTTGCGGTGAGCGTAGCTGATAAGGCGTCGGACTGCTTCACGGCTTTCTGTCAGTAGGTGAGATTCACTGGCAATCGCTAGCGGTTCGATGATGCTATTACCTGTGGTGATAACTTGTTTCTCAAGATCCTGATAGCGGTTAAATGAGAAAAAGCCGCTCAGCAATAAGCCAATAATGAGAGTGGGAGCGAGAGTCAGTGTAATTACACGTGCTCGTAAGCCATATCTGGTCATGTTATCTAATTACATCGGAGTCTGGATATGGGAAAATAACGCATTATTTCTCAAGCGCACGATAATGCCTTGAGTAAAGAAGTGACGTCACCGAATAAACGGTAAGCATAATCAAGTCACTCGAATCACACAACGGCTGCAATCAAGAATAGTGAAGCCGTAGGGCAATTAGACACAAATCAGGCACAGAGCATGGCACGCATCTTTCAACCGAAAAAGAAAACCCAACTCAACACTCGTCACCAGCAGGTGCACGTTGAACGTTTGGATCATCATGGCGCGGGTATCGCTTACCTAAAGAAAAAGCCGCTATTTATTGATGGAGCGCTGCCAGGTGAGGAAGTGGTGACACAGCTGGTGGAAGAGAAAAGTAAGTTTGCCCGCGGTAAGCTGATCAAAATTTTGCAGCCAAGTGACACTCGTGCTGAACCATTCTGTCCGCATTACCATGAGTGTGGTGGCTGTGATTTACAGCACTTGGAATATGACCAACAATTGACGCACAAACAGCAGACACTGCGTCAGCTAATGCGAAAATTTGCAGGCAGTGATATCGAACTTGATGCGCCAGTGTTAGGCGAGCAGCTAGGCTATCGACGTCGAGCACGCGTGAGCTTGTTTGTGGACAAAAAAACGCGCCAACTGCACTTTGGTTTTCGCAAAAAACAAAGTAAACAGATTGCTCAGGTGACCGATTGTCCAGTGTTGGCTCCACAGCTGAACGTTTTGCTTCCGGAAATTTACGCAGAGCTAAAACAATTTAAAAAGCCCGATCAACTTGGTCATGTTGAGCTGGTCTTAGGCGATAACGGACCTTGTATTACGCTGCGCCACATGAGTAATCTGACTGAACCGGAAGTTGAGGCTTTGGTTAGGCTTGCTGAGCGTCATAACGCCACGCTGTACCTGATGCCGCAAACTGATCAGCTTGATTTAATTTCAGGCGAGATACCGTTTTATCAGGAAAATGGTGTGAAGGTACCTTTCACGCCAAATAACTTTATTCAGGTCAACCAAGCGGTAAACCAAAAAATGGTGGCTCAGGCCATCCAGTGGTTAGACCCGCAAGACAGCGATCGAGTGTTAGATTTGTTCTGTGGGCTGGGTAACTTTAGCTTGCCAATCGCTAAGTTGGCGAAACACGTTGTGGGTATAGAGGGGGTCGCTGAAATGGTAGAAAAAGCGACAAATAATGCATCCTTGAACCAAATCAACAACGCACAATTTTATCACGCTAACCTAGAGCAGGACTTTGACGGTCAGGTTTGGGCGGCAGAGAAGTTTGATAAAGTACTGCTTGATCCAGCGCGTGCCGGAGCGAGCGGGATCATCGATCAAGTTTCCGCTCTTGGGGCTCAGCGCGTGGTTTATGTTTCTTGTAATCCTGCTACCCTTGCAAGGGACAGTCAGAGCTTAATTGAACAAGGCTACAAATTAACCAAACTAGGTATGCTCGACATGTTCCCGCATACCAGCCATTTAGAATCCATGGCCTTGTTTGAAAAGTCCTAGCAATAGGGCGTTGGCCCTTTACTTGTGGTGGGGTCAAAAAGTCAGCACTCTATGCTGGCGAAAGAACTAATCTGGACGGTGTTAGTCAAACCACACGAATATAATAATTAGGACGATGAGATGGTTGCGGTAAGAAGCGCGCATTTAAATCAAAACGAACAGTTTGAACTCGAGCATTGGGTGGCTAGCCTGGGGCAAGAGAAAAACACAGCATCCCGCTTAATTGAAGTGTACAGAGATTGCCAAAATATTTTGGCAGATCACGAGCAAGCGGAATTATTGCTGTGGCGTGGACGAGAAATGATCGAGATTCTGATCACCTTGTCTATGGATAAAGCTACCTTAGTGGCAGCACAACTGTTCCCATTGGTTTCAAGTGGTGCTTTCAAGAGAGAACTGCTGGAAGAAAAATACAGTAAAGAAATCATAAAGCTGATAGATGGCGTTGAAGAGATGGCCGCCATCGGTCAACTTAATGTCACCATGGAAGGGGGCGCTGCGTCCTCTCAGGTAGATAACGTGCGTCGCATGCTGCTTGCCATGGTGGATGATTTCCGCTGCGTTGTTATCAAGCTGGCAGAACGCATCTGTAACCTGATTGAAGTTAAGAAAGCGCCTGACGAAGTCCGTCGTGCTGCGGCAAAAGAGTGTGCCAACATTTATGCGCCATTAGCGAACCGTCTTGGTATCGGTCAGCTCAAGTGGGAAATCGAAGATTACGCATTCCGCTACCAGCAGCCAGAAACCTACAAACAAATCGCGAAGCAGTTATCTGAGCGTCGTATTGTTCGTGAGCAGTACATCAAAGACTTTGTTGAAGACCTCACAGAAGAGATGAAAGCTTGTGGCATTAATGCCGAAGTGAGTGGTCGACCAAAGCACATTTACAGTATCTGGCGAAAAATGCAGAAGAAGAGTCTGGCATTTGATGAGTTATTTGACGTCAGAGCGGTGCGCATTATCGCCGATAAACTGCAAGATTGTTATGCCGCGTTAGGTGTTGTGCACACCAAATATAAGCACTTACCAAGTGAGTTTGATGACTACGTCGCGAACCCGAAACCAAACGGGTATCAGTCCATCCATACCGTGATTCTTGGCCCTGAAGGGAAGACCATCGAGATCCAGATCCGAACCAAGCAGATGCATGAGGAATCGGAGCTCGGTGTTGCCGCGCACTGGAAGTACAAAGAAGGCGCGAGCGCACGTAGCGGGTACGATGAAAAAATCACCTGGCTGCGTAAACTTCTGGATTGGCAAGAAGAGATGTCCGATTCTGGTGAAATGCTGGACGAGCTACGAAGTCAGGTCTTCGATGATCGCGTCTATGCCTTTACGCCTCGTGGTGATGTTGTCGACTTACCTATGGGCGCGACACCATTGGACTTCGCTTATCATATTCACTCCGAAGTGGGGCACCGCTGTATTGGCGCTAAAGTTGGAGGCCGAATCGTACCATTCACGCATAAATTGCATATGGGCGATCAGGTAGAGATCATCACCTCGAAAGAGCCAAACCCATCACGTGACTGGCTAAATCCTTCACTAGGTTTCGTTCATTCAGGTCGAGCTCGCGCCAAGATCAATGCTTGGTTCCGCAAGCAAAGTCGCGAGAAGAACCTAGAGGCAGGTCGTGAAATCCTAGAGCACGAGCTGGTGAAAATTGGCGCGACCATGAAAGATGCAGAGCGTTACGCGCTGAAGCGATTCAACGTCAATACGCCAGATGAGCTTTACGTCGGTGTGGGAAGTGGTGACTTACGTATCAACCAGATCATCAACCACATCAATGCATTGGTCAACAAGCCGACCGCGGAAGAAGAAGACCAACAAGCCCTAGAAAAGCTGCAAGAAGCCGAGCACAAAGCGCCAGCACAAAGCCGACCGAAGAAAGATGCGGTGGTAGTGGAAGGGGTTGATAACCTGATGACGCACCTTGCGCGTTGTTGTCAGCCAATCCCGGGTGATGATATCTGTGGCTACATTACGCAAGGTCGTGGCATTTCCGTACACCGTAGCGACTGTGAACAGCTCGAAGAGCTAAGACATCACGCTCCAGAACGTATTATTGATACCGTCTGGGGCAGTGGTTTTGTCGGTTCGTACATTCTCACCGTTCGAGTTGAGGCGATGGAGCGTGGTGGTTTGCTGAAAGACATCACCACTCTATTTGCGAATGAGAAAATCAAAGTCACCAGCATGAAGAGCCGTGTCGATTACCGTCGTCAGCTAGCCATCATGGACTTTGATCTCGAAGTGACCAATATCGAGGCGTTGTCGCGTGTTTCTAAACGTGTTGAGCAGATTAGAGATGTAATGTCCGTAAAACGTCTCGGCTAAAACTCTCGTCATAGTTGTCGCTGTAGCGTTGTTGACGGCACGCACTCGCGCCATCACATGGTGAACCATGCTCAGGCGTCTCGTTTGTTTGTCGCCTAGCTACAACGTCAACTATTTAGAGAGTTAACAATAAAATCATATAGAGGTGAGTGGTTATGCTGCTCGCCTTTTTGTTTATAGGAAGAGTTTGTTTAAGGGACTCTTTGTATTGAGGAAAAACATATGAGTCATCCAATTGAGCAGTTAGAGCAGATCATGGCGCAGTTGCGTGATCCGGAGGGAGGGTGTCCTTGGGACCTGAAGCAGAGCTTTGACACCATTGTTCCGCACACTATAGAAGAAACCTATGAAGTTGTGGATGCGATTCAAAATCGAGACTGGCCAAATTTAAAAGAAGAGCTGGGTGATTTGCTGTTTCAGGTGATTTTTTACAGCCAATTGGCAAAAGAGCAGGATCTGTTTGATTTTTCAGACGTGGTCGAAACCGTAAATGAAAAATTAACTCGTCGTCATCCTCATGTGTTTTCCGATGTGGAGTTTGAATCCGATGCTGATATCAATGCCAATTGGGAAGCAGAAAAAGCGAAAGAAAAAGCACAAGTAGGCAAACAAGAAGAAAGTATTCTAGACTCAATACCAAACTCTTTGCCTGCACTTTCTCGTGCTACAAAGATTCAGAAAAAATGCGCGAAATATGGATTTGATTGGGACTCGCTTGGGCCTGTTGTGGAAAAGGTTCAGGAAGAAATCGATGAGGTAATGGAAGAAGCGATTCAAGTTGACCCAGACGATGAGAAAGTAGAACTCGAACTGGGCGATTTGCTTTTTGCTACGGTTAACCTGGCTCGTCATCTTGGTAAAGATCCAGAAGTGGCATTAAGTAAGGCGAATTTAAAGTTTGCGCGACGCTTTAAGCAGGTAGAAGTGAAGGTGGCTCAATCGGGCAGGGGATTAAAAGATTGCTCTTTGACTGAGCTTGATAAATTCTGGGATGAAGTCAAAAAAGAAGAATAGAGTGGGTGTCAATCGACAGGAAGCGGTTTTGAGACAAGTTTGACTCAGAAGATAAATATGCACCCGTCTTCTCTTTGCTCACTTTGATTTGAAGCAAAAAATAAAAAATAGCAGTGTGATAGATTTCACGTTGTGGCGGTAAGGAGCTTCTGGTATATTTATCTCCCGTCCAGAAGCACTCCATTTCCCTCATTCAACCAATTTCAGGTTAAACATGACGACAAATTACATTTTTGTTACTGGCGGGGTTGTATCCTCTCTAGGTAAAGGTATTGCAGCAGCATCTCTTGCGGCTATTCTAGAAGCTCGTGGTCTTAAAGTGACTATGATGAAGCTTGACCCTTACATCAACGTTGATCCAGGCACAATGAGCCCGACTCAACACGGTGAAGTGTTCGTCACGGAAGATGGCGCAGAGACTGACCTTGACCTTGGTCACTACGAGCGTTTCATCCGCACCAAGATGACCAAGCGTAACAACTTCACTGCAGGTCGTGTTTATGCCGACGTACTTCGTAAAGAACGTCGTGGTGACTACCTAGGCGCAACAATTCAGGTTATCCCTCATATCACTAACGCAATTAAAGATCGCGTGATCGCTGGCTCTGAAGGTCACGATGTGGCTATCGTTGAAGTTGGCGGTACTGTTGGTGATATCGAATCACTGCCTTTCATGGAAGCGATCCGTCAGCTAGCGATCGAAGTTGGCCGTGAAAACGCAATGTTCATGCACCTGACGCTTGTTCCTTACCTAGCCGCAGCGGGTGAAGTGAAAACTAAGCCGACTCAGCACTCTGTAAAAGAGCTGCTATCTATCGGTATCCAGCCAGATATTCTAGTTTGTCGTAGCGATCGCATGATCCCAGCGAACGAACGTAAGAAGATTGCTCTATTCTGTAATGTTCCAGAAAAAGCAGTTATCTCAATGAAGGATGTGGATTCAATCTACAAGATCCCTCAACTAATTAAAGCTCAAGGTTTAGATGACCTTGTATGCTCACGCTTTGGTATTACAGCTCCAGAAGCTGACCTGTCTGAGTGGGAACAGGTTATTTACGAAGAAGCAAACCCAACTGGTGAAGTGACCATTGGTATGGTAGGTAAATACATCGAACTACCAGATGCTTACAAATCTGTAAACGAAGCGCTTAAACACGCAGGCTTGAAGAACCGTCTAAACGTGACAATCAAGTACGTTGACTCTCAAGATATTGAAACCCGTGGTGTTGAGCTTTTAGAAGGGCTTGACGCAATCCTAGTTCCTGGTGGTTTCGGCGATCGTGGCGTTGAAGGAAAAATCCGTGCAGCTCAATACGCACGTGAGAACAAGGTTCCTTACCTAGGCATTTGTCTTGGTATGCAAGTTGCCCTAATCGAATACGCGCGTAACGTTGCGGGTATGGAAGGTGCACATTCAACAGAATTTAACAAAGAAACGAAGTACCCTGTGGTAGGTTTGATCACAGAATGGGTAGACGAATCAGGTAACGTTGAAGAGCGTACTGAAAAGTCTGACCTAGGCGGTACTATGCGTCTTGGTTCACAGCTTTGTCACCTACAGAAAGGAACAAAAGCTTACGAACTATACGGTAGCGCGACGATCCATGAGCGTCACCGCCACCGTTACGAAGTGAACAACGTGCTTCGTCCGCAAATCGAGAAAGCTGGCCTGAAAGTGTCTGGCCTGTCTGCGGACAAGAAGCTGGTGGAAATGATTGAGAACCCAGAGCACCCATGGTTTGTTGCTGCTCAATTCCACCCAGAATTCACATCGACGCCTCGCGATGGTCACCCATTGTTTGCAGGTTTCGTTAAGGCCGCGGGTCAATTCTCACGCGGCGAGTTCGAGAAGTAAGTAAGGGATACGGGCGGCGGCGAAGGTTGTGCTGCCGCCCTTTAAAATTGACATTTATATTTGAAACGAGAGGAAACATTAATGTCTAAGATCGTTAAAGTTCTAGGTCGTGAAATCATCGACTCACGTGGTAATCCAACAGTAGAAGCTGAAGTTCACCTAGAAGGCGGTTTCGTAGGTATGGCAGCAGCTCCATCTGGTGCATCTACTGGTTCTCGCGAAGCTCTTGAGCTACGTGACGGTGACAAAGCACGTTTCCTAGGTAAAGGTGTTCTTAAAGCTGTTGAAGCTGTAAACGGCGCAATCGCTGAAGCTCTAGTTGGCAAAGATGCTAAAGATCAAGCTGCAATCGACGCAGTAATGATCGAACTAGATGGTACTGAAAACAAATCTAAATTCGGTGCTAACGCTATCCTAGCTGTTTCTCTAGCAAACGCTAAAGCTGCAGCAGCAGCTAAAGGCATGCCTCTATACGAGCACATTGCTGAGCTAAACGGCACTCCTGGTCAATTCTCAATGCCTCTACCAATGATGAACATCATCAACGGTGGTGAGCACGCAGACAACAACGTTGACATCCAAGAGTTCATGATCCAACCAGTTGGCGCTAAAACTCTTAAAGAAGGTCTACGTATCGGTGCAGAAGTATTCCACAACCTAGCTAAAGTTCTTAAGTCTAAAGGCTACAGCACTGCAGTTGGTGACGAAGGTGGTTTCGCTCCTAACCTTAAGTCTAACGCTGAAGCTCTAGAAGTTATCGCAGAAGCTGTTGCAGCTGCTGGTTACGAACTAGGTAAAGACGTTACTCTAGCTATGGACTGTGCAGCATCTGAGTTCTTCGACAAAGAAGCTGGCATCTACAACATGAAAGGCGAAGGTAAAACTTTCACTTCTGAAGAGTTCAACCACTACCTAGCTGAGCTAGCGAACCAATTCCCAATCGTTTCTATCGAAGATGGTCTAGACGAGTCTGATTGGACTGGCTTCAAGCACCAAACTGAACTACTAGGTGACAAGCTTCAACTAGTAGGTGACGACCTATTCGTTACTAACACTAAGATCCTTGCTGAAGGTATCGAGAAAGGCGTAGCTAACTCTATCCTTATCAAGTTCAACCAAATCGGTTCTCTAACTGAGACTCTAGCTGCAATCAAGATGGCTAAAGACGCAGGTTACACAGCAGTAATCTCTCACCGTTCTGGCGAAACTGAAGATGCAACTATCGCTGACCTAGCGGTAGGTACAGCTGCAGGTCAAATCAAAACTGGTTCTATGAGCCGTTCTGACCGTGTTGCTAAGTACAACCAACTTATCCGTATCGAGGAAGCTCTAGGTGAGCGCGCTCCTTTCAACGGTCTTAAAGAAGTTAAAGGCCAAGCTTAATTATTAGCTTAACTTTATAGTTCTTTTAAATACCTCGCTTAGGCGGGGTATTTTTTTGCCTGAAGAATCTTTATGTGAATACGGTTCCAAAAGCTTTTCTTTACACTCTTTCATGTGAGGAGTCTGTGAGTCTTCCTTTATGCCCTAGAGGCAATCCCGCATTTATGCTATATATATCATCTTATCTAATTCCTTCCGGTACAGAATGTTAGCAACGATATGCGAATCTTTGTTATAGCCCTTACGTTACTGTTTGGCTTACTTCAATACACTCTATGGTTCGGTAAGAACGGGGTGTCTGATTACTATGCAGTAGAAGATGAAATCGAAGTACAGCAACAAGTAAACAGCAAGCTACAAGCTCGCAATAATGAAATGTTTGCTGAAATTGATGACCTAAGACAAGGTATTGATGCCATTGAGGAAAGAGCACGCCATGAGCTTGGCTTAGTCCGAGATGGTGAAACTTTCTACCGAATTGTTGGTGAGGAAAACCAGTAAGATGTTGGATACTGTCCCATCTCATATCGCTATTGTACCTGCAGCTGGTGTCGGTAGCAGAATGAAAGCCGATCGCCCCAAACAGTATTTGTTGATTGATGGAAAGACGGTGTTAGAGCATACGGTCGAGAAGCTTCTCTCCCATTCTAAAATCGCTAAAGTGGTGGTGGCGGTTACCGCAGGTGATCCTTATTACCCTGAGTTATCTATCGCAAATCATCCCGACGTGATACGTGTGGATGGAGGTAAAGAAAGAGCCGATTCTGTACTTTCAGGGCTAAACTATGTGAGTACGCAACTCGCCAGTGAGTGGGTGTTGGTTCACGACGCAGCAAGACCGTGCGTAACGTTAACAGATATAGACCGTTTGATTGATGTTTGTATTGATCATCCTACTGGCGGCATTCTTGCTTCACCAGTGAGAGATACGATGAAACGTGCTAATTCAGTACAAAACATTGATCATACTGTCGACAGAGAAGCATTGTGGCATGCATTAACCCCACAAATGTTTAAAACTCAGCCCTTAAAAAATGCTCTGAGCGACGCTTTACAACAAGGCATCGCCATTACTGATGAAGCCTCCGCTTTGGAGTGGAAGGGCGAAGCGCCCGCTTTAGTTCAGGGCAATGCGAGCAATATAAAAATTACTCAACCAGAAGATCTCGCATTAGCTGAGTTTTATTTAAGCCGTGAGCGCGGCGAATAAGTAAGGATAGAAAATGATTCGAATTGGTCACGGTTTTGATGTACACAAATTTGGTGGTGAAGGCCCAGTTATTATTGGCGGAGTCGCTGTTCCTTATGAACAAGGGCTTATCGCACATTCAGATGGCGATGTGGCCTTACATGCGTTGAGCGATGCGTTGCTTGGTGCAATCGCGGCTGGTGATATTGGCCGTCACTTTCCAGATACTGATGACAAGTGGAAAGGTGCTGATAGCCGTGAGTTACTGAAAGATGTCTACCGCAGAGTAAAAGAACAAGGTTATCGATTAGGTAATGCAGACATTACCATCATGGCACAAGCGCCTAAAATGGCACCGCACATAGAAGCAATGTGCGCGGTCATTGCTCAAGATCTTGAAACTGATATCAGTAACATAAACGTTAAGGCAACCACGACAGAACGCCTAGGTTTTACAGGACGTAAAGAAGGCATCGCTACAGAAGCTGTTGTTCTTTTGTTTAAGCAACAATAGTCAACTTGTTCCCTAATGCTGCAAGAGCAGTGGAATTAAATCATGTCAGACATTTTATCTTCATTGGCATACCTAACGGGTAAGCCTGTCGCGTCAGCAAAAATCAAAGCGCAACCAGAACATTTTCAGGTTAGCGAAGATCTCGGCTTTGCCTTTACTGGCGAAGGGGAGCATTTGATGGTGCGTATTCGTAAAACGGGTGAAAACACCAGCTTCGTTGCTAACGAGTTAGCTAAAGCGTGTGGTGTTAAATCTAAGGATGTGAGCTGGGCTGGCTTAAAAGACCGCCATGCGGTGACAGAACAATGGTTGAGCGTTCATTTACCAAAAGGTGACACACCGGACTTTTCCGCGTTTTTAGCTCAGTACCCTAATATCGAAATTCTGGCAACGGATCGTCACAACAAAAAGTTACGTCCGGGTGATTTGGTTGGAAACGGATTTGTCGTCACTTTGTCTGAAGTGACAGACATCGCGGACGTAGAGCGTCGTCTTGAAAAAATAAAACAAGTTGGCGTGCCGAACTACTTTGGTGCTCAGCGCTTTGGCAATGATGGGAATAATCTGGAAGAAGCCCGTCGTTGGGGGCGTGAAAACGTACGTACTCGAAATCAAAATAAGCGCAGTATGTACCTGTCAGCCGCGCGATCTTGGATTTTTAACCGCATCGTTTCTGCGCGTTTAGAGCAGGGCATGTTCGACAAGTTTGTCGAGGGTGATGTTGCACAAACCTCCGCAGGTAACGTGACGGTTGATGCGAGCAATATAGCGGCGATGCAAGCTCAGTTTATCGACGGAGACGCGGCTATTACTGCTGCACTTGCTGGTGATAATGCATTACCGACCCAAGCCGATGCTTTGGCATTAGAGCAACCGTTCCTAGATGAAGAGCCTGACTTGATGGCGCTTATCCGTGGTAATCGCATGCGTCATGATCGCCGTAATGTTGCACTAAAGCCGCAAGATCTTGCTTGGAGCGTTGAAGGTAACAATATTACGCTGACTTTCTCATTAGATGCTGGCTCGTTCGCTACATCCATTGTTCGTGAGTTAGTCAACGAGGTAAAAGTAGAAAGAGAATACTAATGGAACAAGATTCACCAAACGCTAAGTCACTGCGAATTCTGATTAGCAATGACGACGGTGTTTATGCTCAGGGAATTCATGCGCTTGCAGATGAATTAAGAGACATTGCCGAAGTGACAATTGTTGCGCCAGACCGAAACCGTTCTGGTGCTTCAAACTCGCTGACCTTAGAGCAGCCGCTTCGAGTGACACAGATTGCACCAAACACATATTCTGTTCAGGGAACACCGACGGATTGTGTTCATTTTGCTTTAAATGAGTTAATGAAAGATGACCTGCCAGACCTTGTTCTGACTGGTATCAATCATGGGGCAAATTTAGGTGATGACGTCCTGTATTCCGGGACTGTCGCTGCCGCAATGGAAGGGCACTTTCTCGGTGTTCAGTCTGTTGCATTTTCATTGGTTGGAAAGCGCCATTTTGAGTCTGCGGCAAAAATTGCTCGTAAGCTCGTACAACAACATCTCGCTATGCCAATTCCAACCAACCGCTTGTTGAACGTTAATGTCCCTGATCTTCCTTTGGAACAACTGGGCCAAATTGAAGTCACCCGCTTAGGTGCACGTCATCACGCAGAGAACATGATAAAGCAGAAAGATCCACGAGGGCATGATATTTACTGGTTAGGTCCTCCAGGAAAAGAGCAAGATGCCGGTGAGGGGACTGACTTTTATGCGATTGAGCGCGGTCGGGTTTCTATTACCCCGTTGCAAGTTGATCTTACGGCTCATGAATCACTGCGTGCTATGGATAGTTGGTTGAAGGAAGAGAAGTAATGAGTAACCCACATGCTGACCGGTTGATTGAATATCTCGTCGCCAGTGGCATTAAAGATCAACGTGTTCTGGATGCGATACATCACCTGCCGAGAGAACGGTTTGTTTCTCAAGCAATGATGCACCAAGCCTATGACAACAATGCGTTACCGATTGGTCAGGGGCAAACTATTTCTCAGCCTTACATTGTTGCACGTATGACGGAGTTATTAGAACTTGAGCCTTCAAGTAACGTTTTGGAAATTGGCACTGGCTCTGGTTATCAAACTGCGGTTTTAGCGCAACTTGTTGAGCGTGTGTACTCCGTTGAACGCATTAAGTCTTTACAGTGGGAAGCCAAGCGTCGCCTCAAGCAACTTGATATCTACAATATCTCTACTAAACATGGAGATGGGTGGCTTGGTTGGGAAACGAAAGGTCCATTTGATGCCATTATTGTCACCGCAGCAGCAGAAGTCATTCCCCAAGCACTTCTGGCGCAGTTGAAAGACGGTGGTAGGATGGTTATTCCTGTAGGTGAAACGGAACAACAACTATTGAAGATTGAACGTAAAGGCGATGAATACCTTTCCACCGTGGTGGAGATGGTGCGGTTTGTTCCTTTAGTGGCGGGTGATTTAGCGTAAGGGTTAAAGATAGGTGAGTAAGTTATTACGTCGAACTAGTATTAGCTTTATGTTAGCTGCAGGACTTCTCGGTTGTGCGGCTCACTCACCAGCGCCTGTTTCTAGCTTAAAAAAAGATTACTCAAATGTTGAGCGAGGCAGCTATAGAGGGAGTTACTATGAAGTAAAGAAAGGAGACACACTTTATTTCATAGCATACGTCACAGATAAGGATGTAAATGACCTCGTTCGTTACAATGAGCTTGCTCAACCTTACACTATCTATCCAGGTCAGCGTCTAAAACTTTGGGCTCCGAAATATATTGCTCCGAAATTCGGGCAAAAAGTGGAACCCGTTGTGGCACCTATAGTTGCGAAGACTCCGGCTCCAGTGACTAAAATATCAACGGTATCCAAGCCTGTTGATTCAAGTAAAAGCTCTACCCCAAAAGTGCAGCCAACTACCCTTAAAGCGGTGCAAAAACAGCCTCCAAAGAAGGTTGAACAATCCAAAACAAAGGAGTATGTTGGTTCAAAAGATAACCAAAATGTGAAGAAAAATCCGTCTACAACGACTACTAAAAATGCGAACGTATCGAAGTGGTTGTGGCCAACAAAAGGGAGAGTAATCAAGAACTTCTCGGCGGGAGAACAAGGAAATAAAGGTATTGATATCGCAGGACAGCGTGGTCAGCCTATCGTTTCAACCGCAGCCGGCACTGTTGTTTATTCAGGCAATGCACTACGAGGTTATGGCAACCTAATTATAGTGAAGCATAATGACAATTATCTAAGCGCATATGCCCATAATGACAAGCTGCTGGTATCCGAAGGACAAAGTGTTAACAGTGGACAAAAAATCGCAACCATGGGTAGTTCTGGTTCGAAATCCGTCAAACTGCACTTTGAAATTCGCTACCAAGGTAAATCAGTGAATCCAAAACGCTATTTACCGTAAAACTTTGAAAAACAACTTGCGAAACCATTTAGCGACATATTGAGTTGTCATGTCTTGCTAACTCGCCAGGGGGAGGCGTTATGAGTATCAGCAACACAGTAACCAAAGTTGAAGAGTTTGATTTTGACGATGAGTCAGTGAAGACCGTTGCGAGTCAACTCGGAAAATCATCATCCACAGAAAGCAAAACGGCTGCGCGTGAAGAATTCGATGCAAGCAGCAAGAGCTTAGATGCAACCCAATTGTATCTAGGTGAAATTGGCTTCTCACCTCTACTCACTGCTGAAGAAGAAGTGCTTTATGCTCGACGCGCATTACGTGGCGACGAAGCTGCTCGTAAGCGCATGATCGAAAGTAACTTACGCTTAGTTGTAAAGATCTCTCGTCGTTACAGCAACCGCGGCTTAGCCCTTCTGGACCTTATTGAAGAAGGTAACCTTGGCTTGATCCGAGCAGTTGAGAAATTCGACCCAGAACGCGGTTTCCGTTTCTCTACTTACGCGACATGGTGGATTCGACAAACGATCGAACGTGCGTTGATGAACCAAACTCGTACTATTCGCCTACCGATTCACGTTGTTAAAGAGCTGAACATTTACTTGCGTACTGCGCGTGAACTTTCTCAGAAGCTCGATCATGAACCAACAGCCGAAGAGATTGCAGCGCAACTTGATATTCCTGTTGAAGATGTCAGCAAAATGCTTCGCTTAAATGAGCGTATTAGTTCTGTCGACACGCCAATTGGTGGTGATGGTGAAAAAGCACTACTTGATATCATTCCAGATGGTAACAACTCTGACCCTGAAGTTTCGACACAAGATGACGACATCAAGTCTTCTCTAATCCATTGGCTTGAAGAGTTGAACCCGAAACAGAAAGAAGTGTTGGCTCGTCGTTTTGGCTTATTAGGTTATGAACCTTCAACGCTGGAAGAAGTAGGGCGTGAAATTGGACTCACTCGTGAACGCGTTCGCCAGATCCAAGTGGAAGGTTTACGTCGTCTACGCGAAGTATTGATTAAACAAGGCCTGAATATGGAGAACTTGTTTAACGTCGAAGATGACTAATCGACATACATAAAGAGAAAAGGCTATGGTGAACCATAGCCTTTTTGCGTTTTAAGCAGGGTATCCAATTACAGCTAAAGCATTTTTTTCAAACGATACAGTTCTTCAAGTGCCTGGCGAGGCGTCATTTCATCGGGATCGATGTTTGATAAAGCTTGCTCCACTTCACTTGGCTCCGGAATAAGGCTGAGCTGATTCGCCACATCGACCGCTCCCGGGCGAGGGGAGTCGTTACCATGACTTAACTGTTCAAGTTGAGATAACTTCGCGCGCGCATTTTTGATCACTGTTTTTGGGACACCAGCCAAGCCTGCAACTGCAAGACCGTATGATTTGCTTGCAGCACCTTCTTGAACTGCGTGCATAAACGCAATGCTGTCTCCATGCTCGACCGCGTCTAAGTGGACGTTGGCCAGATTTGGCAACTGACTTGGTAGTTCAGTCAGCTCAAAATAATGGGTGGCGAACAGTGTCATCGCGCCGATTTGTGTTGCCAGCCATTCTGCGCTTGCCCATGCTAAAGACAGACCATCATAAGTACTGGTGCCTCGACCAATTTCATCCATCAGTACTAAGCTGTTTTTCGTTGCGTTGTGCAGAATATTCGCCGTTTCCGTCATTTCCACCATAAATGTTGATCGCCCGGAGGCTAAGTCATCAGAAGCACCAATACGAGTGAAAATACGATCTAACGATCCAATCTGAGCTGATTCAGCTGGAACGTACGAACCGATGTGAGCCATCAGTGCGATCAATGCAGTTTGGCGCATATATGTCGATTTACCACCCATGTTCGGACCTGTAATGATCAACATTTTACGCTGTGGGTTGAGCTCTATTGGGTTGGCGATAAATGGGTCACTGGTGACTTGCTCTACAACAGGGTGGCGACCCGATTGGATTTGGATACCTGGTTCTTTGACTAATGTCGGACGGCAGTAATCGAGTGAATCAGCACGTTCTGCCAGGTTTTGTAGTACATCCAATTGAGAAACCGCAGAGGCCAAATTCTGTAACTGTTCTAGGTTCGGCATCAACAGATCAAACAGCCCTTCCCAAAGCTGCTTTTCTAACGCGAGTGCTTTTGACTTAGAGTTAAGCACTTTGTCTTCGTGTTCTTTCAGCTCAGGAATGATGTAGCGTTCTGCGTTTTTAAGAGTTTGGCGACGCACATAGTGTGGCGGTACCAAATGGCTTTGACCACGGCTAACCTGAATGTAGAAGCCATGCACATTGTTGTAACCAACTTTAAGCGTATCAATGCCATGACGCTCACGTTCGTCCGATTCGAGTTTTTCTAAGTATTCTGTTGCGCCATCAGCGAGTTTACGCCACTCATCCAGCTCTTCATTATATCCCTCTGCGATAACGCCACCGTCGCGAATCACAACAGGAGGGTTTTCTTTGATTGCACGTTCGAGTAATTCGCACACGTCATCGATTGGTGCTGCAAACTGAGCCAGCTTCACGAGGTATGGATGAGTCAGTGAGGCATTAATGGCTTCTAGCTCTGGCAATTGCTGCATAGCGTGACGCAGACGAGCCATGTCACGAGGGCGGGCAGATCGTAACGCCAGACGGGCTAAAATTCGCTCAATATCACCAATCTGCTTTAAAGTGGGCTGAAGATCGGCAAATAGGCTTTGGTCTTTAATTTCGCCGATGGCATCAAGGCGATTGTTTAATGTATCGATGCAGCGCATTGGTTGATGGAGCCAACGCTTGAGCATGCGGCTACCCATTGGGGTTGCACAGTGATCGAGAACTGCGGCCAACGTATTGTCTGTCGAGCCTGCAAGGTTTTGAGTAATTTCGAGGTTACGACGCGTTGCTGCATCCAGAATGACAGAGTGATCCTGACGATCAAAAGTCAAAGAACGAATGTGCGGTAGCGCAGTACGCTGGGTGTCTTTTACATACTGGATCAAACAACCTGCGGCACATAAGCCAAGTGCTGCGTGTTCTACACCAAAGCCAATCAAGTCTTTGGTACCGAATTGCTGATTCAGTTGTTGTTTCGCGGTATCTAATTCAAATTCCCATACCGGACGACGACGATTACCGTTGCGACTCGACATCAAATGGACGGGCTCAAAATCTTCAGGAAACAGTAACTCACGTGGTGCGGTGCGTTGCAGTTCAGCCGCCATTGCCTCTTCGGTTTCAGGTTCCGTTAATTGAAAACGGCCTGAAGTGACATCCAGCGTCGCGTAACCAAACTTACCGTTGTGGTGATAAATCGCCGCAATCAAGTTATCGAGGCGCTCAGAAAGAAGAGCTTCGTCAGTGACGGTACCCGGAGTAACAATGCGCACGACTTTACGCTCAACAGGGCCTTTACTGGTCGCGGGATCACCGATCTGCTCACAGATTGCGACAGACTCACCAAGCTGAACAAGTTTAGCCAAATAGCCTTCTACGGCATGAAATGGCACACCCGCCATAGGAATAGGCTCTCCTGCAGATGCACCACGTTTGGTCAATGAGATATCAAGCAGTTGAGAGGCTCGCTTAGCATCATCATAGAAGAGCTCGTAGAAATCGCCCATGCGGTAAAACAGCAAAATATCAGGGTTCTCAGCCTTTAGCTTGAGGTATTGCTGCATCATCGGAGTGTGTTTTTGTTCAGCTTTCACAGGTAAGTTCTTTTGTTTATTTCCGGAGCGGCTTAGGATACGTGAATCCCTATCAAGTAAAAAGAGACAAAGGGCATTTTGGCTATGGAAAGAACAACAAAATTAAGCGCAGATTTAGGTGTGTTACTTGAGCAGCACGGACATGTGATGACGACCGCGGAATCTTGCACCGGAGGTGGTGTTGCTGCCGCCATTACAGACATTGCTGGCAGTTCAGGCTGGCTGGATCGTGCATTTGTGACTTACAGCAATGAAGCGAAAATGGAGATGCTCGGTGTTAAGCAAAAGACACTGGAAATGCACGGAGCCGTCAGTGAGCCCGTTGTGATTGAAATGGTTCAAGGAGCGCTTGAGCATTCGAATGCAACGATAGGCGTCTCGATCAGTGGTATTGCCGGACCAGGTGGTGGCAGCGAAGAAAAGCCCGTTGGGACTGTATGTTTTGCATTCGCAGATAATCAACAATGGCTTTTGGTTGAAACCATGCATTTTGACGGTGATCGTGCAGCAGTTCGTGAACAAGCCGTGTTTCATGCACTGACTCGAATCTATCAGCATTTGAATGAGAAAATTTAAAAGTACGTTAGCCCAGACGTGATAAGCTCTGTGGCAAAGTTATACGTAGATCAGCTAAAGTTTTTTCTATACAGGTATAGACACTGTATGAATCAACAGTATAATAACTTTCATTGCTGAGCGATTAACTGCTCGAGAAAAGTTTAATGACTATTCGTCGCCCAAAAAGATGAATAAATCGGAGAAAGTAATGGACGAGAACAAACAGAAAGCGCTCGCCGCTGCGCTAGGTCAAATTGAAAAACAATTCGGTAAAGGCTCAATCATGCGCCTTGGCGATAACCGCGCAATGGACGTAGAAACCATCTCAACGGGTTCTCTTTCTCTTGATATCGCTTTGGGTGCTGGTGGCTTACCGATGGGTCGTATTGTCGAAGTATACGGTCCGGAATCTTCTGGTAAAACGACACTAACTCTTGAGCTTATTGCTGCAGCACAGCGTGAAGGCAAAACTTGTGCGTTTATCGATGCGGAGCACGCTCTGGATCCTGTATACGCGAAGAAGCTTGGCGTAGATATCGATGCACTTTTGGTTTCTCAGCCTGATACGGGTGAGCAAGCGCTAGAAATCTGTGACGCATTAGCGCGCTCTGGTGCTATCGACGTAATGGTTGTTGACTCTGTTGCAGCACTGACTCCAAAAGCAGAAATCGAAGGTGAAATGGGCGACAGCCACATGGGTCTTCAAGCTCGTATGCTTTCTCAAGCGATGCGTAAGCTAACAGGTAACCTGAAGCAGTCTAACTGTATGTGTATCTTCATCAACCAAATCCGTATGAAGATTGGTGTGATGTTCGGTAACCCAGAAACAACAACTGGCGGTAACGCACTTAAATTCTACGCATCGGTTCGTCTTGATATCCGTCGTACTGGCGCAATCAAAGAAGGCGACGAAGTTGTGGGTAACGAAACTCGCATCAAAGTAGTTAAGAACAAGATTGCAGCACCATTTAAAGAAGCAAACACGCAGATCATGTACGGTCAAGGCTTTAACCGCGAAGGTGAGCTGGTAGACTTAGGCGTGAAGCACAAATTGGTTGAAAAAGCAGGCGCTTGGTACAGCTACAATGGCGACAAGATCGGTCAGGGCAAGGCAAATGCTTGTAATTACCTGCGTGAACATACAGAAGTTGCTCAGACTATCGACAAGAAACTTCGTGAGATGCTTTTGTCTCCAGCTGTAGCTGAGGGACCTGAAGCCGGTGAAATGCCAGAGAAGAAAGAAGAAGAGTTTTAACTTCGACTTTAAATAAAAGATATAAAAGCCCTGCGACGCGGGGCTTTGTTGTATCTGCTATATCTAAAGTGCTGAACAACAAGTCTGTACAGGTAAAATAGGTTTAGGATCATCATGTACCAAAAGCGTCAAGCGCCAACTCTTTCAAGTAAAGAAGCTGCGATTCAGTTACTGAGCCGTCGTGACCACGGACAGTACGAGCTATATCAAAAGCTGGCATTGAAAGGGTATGAAGAAGCCGATATCGAAGCCGCGATCAATTTTTGTCTGGATCACAATTATCTTGATGATTTGCGTTATGCCAAAAGCCAGATTCGTCAACATGTCTATAAAGGTCATGGCGAACGCAGGATCCGTCAGGAATTAGCCCAAAAGCGCGTAGCGGAATCGGTTGTCGATGAAGCGATGATGGAAGAGCCACAAGACTGGTTTGAACTGGCAAGAATGGCGGCTGAGAAAAAATTCAAAGGCATAAAAGCCAAAGACCAGAAAGAGTACGCCAAACAGGTGCGTTTTATGCAATATCGTGGATACAGCTTTGACCAAATCAGCTATGCACTGAGCTTTGACGAACACGATTGAGCGGGATTCTCCAGCATTTTTTTTTGTTTTTCTTCAAAATTATTCCTCTAAGACCTCTTTTCCGTAAGAAAACTAGTCGTAGCTGATTGCTTGATCTACAATACGGCGAAATTCTAACTCGACTATTTTCAGGAAGAGCTGCATGTACATGAGCACTGACGAGGTTCGTAACTCGTTCCTCAAGTTCTTTGAAAGCAAAGGACACCAAATCGTAGAAAGTTCATCGTTAGTACCACATAACGACCCAACCCTGCTGTTCACAAACGCAGGTATGAACCAATTTAAAGATTGCTTCTTAGGCTTGGAAAAACGAGCCTATACTCGAGCGACTACGGCTCAACGTTGTGTACGTGCTGGCGGTAAACATAATGACCTGGAAAACGTAGGTTTCACAGCCCGTCACCATACTTTCTTCGAGATGCTAGGTAACTTCAGCTTTGGTGATTACTTCAAAGAAGACGCGATTTCATTCGCTTGGGAATTTTTGACTCAAGTACTGAAACTGCCTCAAGAGCGTCTACTGGTTACTATCTACGAGACCGATGATGAAGCATTTGATATCTGGAACAAAAAGGTAGGCGTTCCAGCAGACCGTATCATCCGTATTGGTGATAAAAAAGGTGGTAAGCCGTACGAGTCAGACAACTTCTGGCAGATGGGTGACACAGGTCCTTGTGGTCCATGTACTGAAATTTTCTACGATCACGGTGAGCACATCTGGGGTGGTCGCCCTGGTACTCCTGAAGAAGATGGTGACCGTTTCATCGAGATCTGGAACAACGTATTCATGCAGTTCAACCGTCATGCCGACGGTACTATGGAGCCGCTGCCAAAACCATCTGTTGATACAGGTATGGGTATTGAGCGTATCTCTGCGATCATGCAAGGCGTTCACTCAAACTACGAAATCGACGTATTCCAAACTCTGATCAAAGCAGCTGCTGAAGTAGTTGGTTACGAAGATCTGTCTAACCAGTCTCTACGCGTTATCGCAGACCATATTCGTTCATGTTCATTCTTGATCGTTGATGGCGTGATGCCTTCAAATGAAGGTCGTGGTTACGTTCTACGCCGTATTATCCGTCGTGCTGTTCGTCATGGTAACAAGCTTGGTGCACAAGGTGTTTTCTTCTACAAACTGGTTGGTGTACTTGCAGAAGTCATGGGTACTGCTGGTGAAGAACTGAAGCGTCAACAAGCGGTTGTAGAGAAAGTACTGCGTATCGAAGAAGAAAACTTCGGTCGTACGCTTGATCGTGGTATGTCGATCCTGAACGAAGCGCTAGATAACCTCGATGGCAAAGAGCTAGACGGTGAAACTGTATTTAAACTTTACGACACCTACGGCTTCCCTGCTGATTTAACTAACGACGTTGCTCGTGAGCGTGAGTTCACTATCGACGAAGAAGGTTTTGAGAAAGCCATGGAAGAGCAGCGTCAACGTGCTCGTGAAGCTGGCCAATTCGGTACAGACTACAACGCGACAATCAAAGTGGACGCGGAAACTGAGTTCTGTGGTTACACAGGCACAAAAGGTTCAAGTTCTGTCGAAGCCATGTTCGTTGAAGGCAACGAAGTTGAATCACTGTCAGCAGGCGATAAAGCAATCATCGTACTTGGTGAAACACCATTCTACGCTGAGTCAGGTGGTCAGTGTGGTGACGCTGGTGAGATTCGCACAGAGTCCGGCGTATTCCGTGTAGAAGACACTCAGAAGCTAGGTAATGCAATTGCGCATTACGGTGTAATGGCTGAAGGCGTTCTGGCGAAAGGTGATGATGTTGCAACAATCGTAGACGCTGAGCGCCGAGCTGCAACTTCACTAAACCACTCTGCAACACACTTACTGCACGAGGCACTACGTCGCGTATTAGGTGAGCACGTGCTACAGAAAGGCTCTCTAGTTCGACCTGAAAACCTACGTTTTGACTTCTCACACCTTGAAGCGGTAACAGCAGCAGAGCTAAAAGAAGTGGAACGTCTGGTTAACGCTCAAATTCGTCGTAACCACGCTATCGAAACCAATATCATGGACATCGAGTCTGCGAAGCAGAAAGGTGCGATGGCATTGTTCGGTGAGAAATACGACGATGAAGTTCGCGTACTATCGATGGGTGACTTCTCGACAGAGCTATGTGGTGGTATCCACGCATCTAACACGGGCGACATTGGTTTGTTCAAGATTACGTCGGAAAGCGGTATTGCTGCGGGTATTCGTCGTATTGAAGCGGTAACAGGTGAAGCAGCTCTAGACGTGATCGAAGCTCAAACAGCTAAGTACGAAGAGAAACTGGCAGAATCTGCGCAAAAATCGAAAGCGCTTGAAAAAGAAATTCAAAAGCTGAAAGACAAGATGGCTGCGGCAGAAAGCGCAAACATCATGGGTAAAGCGGTAGAAGTTAACGGTACAAAAGTATTGGTTGCGGCTCTAGAAGGTGCTGACAGCAAAAACCTACGTACTATGGTTGATGACATCAAGAACCAAATGGGTTCTGGTGTTGTACTTCTGGCTAACATCACGGGTGACAAAGTTGGTTTGATCGCTGGTGTAACTAAAGATCTGGTTGGCAAAGTCAAAGCGGGTGATTTAGTTAAAATGGTAGCAGAGCAGGTTGGTGGTAAAGGCGGCGGTCGTCCTGATATGGCGCAAGCTGGCGGTACTGACGTAGCGGCACTTCCAGAAGCAATCAAAACTGTTCAGCCTTGGCTAGAAGAGCGCTTGTAACAAGCTATAAATAACAAATATACGCTCAATCAATTTGTTTTGATTGGGCGTAATTTTTTTAAGTTGACCAAGTGGTTTAATGGACCAGAGATTAAGCTGGCCCACTAAGCTGCTTGGTTTTTCTTGTAACTACCACTTATATAAACAGAATGTATGTGGTCCGAATGAGACTTTGGTCTTGGGAAGGTGAAGACTGGTGAAAAAGCCCCTTATCGTGCAAAAGTTTGGCGGAACCTCTGTGGGTTCAATTGAAAGAATCCACCAAGTTGCTGAACACATCATTAAGGCGAAAAATGATGGTAATCAAGTTGTTGTAGTTGTGTCTGCTATGTCAGGCGAAACCAATAGGCTTATGGACCTAGCTAAACAGGTAGATAGCGTTCCTACAGCCCGAGAACTTGATGTTTTGCTCTCTGCTGGTGAGCAAGTGTCGATGGCACTGTTGGCGATGACACTGAACAAAATGGGTCATCCTGCACGCTCACTTACCGGAGCACAGGCGAACATTGTGACTGATAACCAGCACAATGACGCAACGATTAAGCACATTGATACTACGAGAGTGATGGCATTGCTTGAACAAGAGCATGTCGTTATCGTCGCAGGTTTTCAGGGTGTGAATGAAAATGGGGATATCACCACATTAGGTCGAGGAGGCTCAGATACGAGCGCAGTGACACTGGCTGGTGCACTACGTGCTGATGAGTGTCAAATCTTTACCGACGTTGATGGTATTTATACTTGTGACCCACGTGTAGTAAAAACGGCGCAAAAAATGGCAGTGATTGACTTTCCTTCAATGGAAGCAATGGCAAGCCGTGGTGCTAAAGTTTTACATTTACCTTCGGTGCAATATGCATGGAAGAACAATGTACCACTACGCGTGCTTTCTACATTCGATGTGAATGAAGGTAGTTTAGTTAAGGGAGAGATTGGCACACAAGCCATCTCTGGTATAGCTATTCAACGAGACCTTGCCATTATTGAAGTAGATAAAGAACATTTGTCTAGTGCTACAAAGCAATGTCAGATGTTAGGTATCGATATCTGGAATGTGATCGAGGAAACAGAACGGACAGGTATCATGATAAAACAAGATGCATGTGCCAAGTTCGATCTGGTGTTCAGCGATAAAATCCGTAATAGTGAAATGGTAAGCCTGTTGACCGCAGTAGGGCTTGAGGCCAATGGAATGGTCAAGCATGCATGCGATTTGCTGGCTGAGCAAGAGATTGCGATCAATTTCTGCGCAACGAATGCACTCACTATGATGCTAGTATTATCTCCTGACTGTGTGGATATGGCGGCAAACATTCTTCATGATGCTTACATTACGTCTAGTGAAGCGTTAAGCATTCAGCAAAAACATGCCCTAATAGGGTGATTTCGCTAACAAGGTAGTTTACGAAAATATAACTTTTGTTGGATAATAGCGTGATAGCAAGAAAATTTAGAGATTACTCAAGGAGCATAGAATGCTAATTTTGACTCGTCGCGTAGGCGAAACACTGATGATTGGTGATGAGGTAACTGTAACTGTACTAGGTGTTAAAGGTAACCAAGTGCGCATCGGCGTTAACGCTCCGAAGGAAGTGTCAGTTCACCGCGAAGAAATCTACATGCGCATTCAAGCTGAAAAAGGTAACGGTAACGTTGCTTCAGGCAACTACTAAGTATCATCTGTTTACAGAGCTTAGTTTGAATGAAAAAGGCTAGCCGAAGGGCTGGCCTTTTTAGTTTCTGATAAATGTCATTTTTTCAGAGAAGACTCTCTTTTTTTCATCATAATAGGGTGGTAAAATTCGTTTAATAGTCACTTTGATTAAATCGGCATCGGTTAAGTGTTTTTTGCGGTTTTTTTCAAAGAAAGTGTTTGACTTATTTTCGGTAAAACGTAATATGTGCCTCCGCAAGACGGTGAGGTGGCCGAGAGGCCGAAGGCGCTCCCCTGCTAAGGGAGTATGTGGTTTGTAGCCGCATCGAGGGTTCGAATCCCTCCCTCACCGCCATTCTTGCCTTGTTTGAGTTAGCATCCAAACAAAGAACAAAAGTGCGTCCTTAGCTCAGCTGGATAGAGTACCTGGCTACGAACCAGGCGGTCGGAGGTTCGAATCCTCCAGGACGCGCCATATTCTTTTACATTATTCTTTGATGATGTATTCGAGTATGAATAATGTGGTGAGGTGGCCGAGAGGCCGAAGGCGCTCCCCTGCTAAGGGAGTATGTGGTTTGTAGCCGCATCGAGGGTTCGAATCCCTCCCTCACCGCCATTTATTGACGTAGCAGTCAATTTTTTTTGTTCTAAAACAAAGTAATGTGATTTATTTCACAAAATGTGCGTCCTTAGCTCAGCTGGATAGAGTACCTGGCTACGAACCAGGCGGTCGGAGGTTCGAATCCTCCAGGACGCGCCACTTTCAAATAAGTCTGACTTTTTTGAAAAAGAATTTAGGGTATTGCCCTGATATTGACTAAAGTTGATATCGAAACGTGTGCGTCCTTAGCTCAGCTGGATAGAGTACCTGGCTACGAACCAGGCGGTCGGAGGTTCGAATCCTCCAGGACGCGCCACTATTTCTTTGAAAACGAAAGACAGGGTATTGCCCTGATATTGATTTCCTGTTTACAGACATTGATATCGAAAACTGCGCGTCCTTAGCTCAGCTGGATAGAGTACCTGGCTACGAACCAGGCGGTCGGAGGTTCGAATCCTCCAGGACGCGCCACTATTTCTTTGAAAACGAAAGACAGGGTATTGCCCTGATATTGATTTCCTGTTTACAGGCATTGATATCGAAAACTGCGCGTCCTTAGCTCAGCTGGATAGAGTACCTGGCTACGAACCAGGCGGTCGGAGGTTCGAATCCTCCAGGACGCGCCACTTATTGAGGGTAATGCCCTGATATTGATAACCTGTTTATAGGCATTGATATCGAAAACTGCGCGTCCTTAGCTCAGCTGGATAGAGTACCTGGCTACGAACCAGGCGGTCGGAGGTTCGAATCCTCCAGGACGCGCCACTTATTGAGGGTAATGCCCTGATATTGATAACCTGTTTATAGGCATTGATATCGAAAACTGCGCGTCCTTAGCTCAGCTGGATAGAGTACCTGGCTACGAACCAGGCGGTCGGAGGTTCGAATCCTCCAGGACGCGCCACTTATTGAGGGTAATGCCCTGATATTGATAACCTGTTTATAGGCATTGATATCGAAAACTGCGCGTCCTTAGCTCAGCTGGATAGAGTACCTGGCTACGAACCAGGCGGTCGGAGGTTCGAATCCTCCAGGACGCGCCACTTATTACAAAGCCTCGCTTATGCGAGGCTTTTTTGTTTAGCTTCATACAGTCATCCCTGCTTACTTTCACCTCACTCATTTTTTTGTGCGCCAGCCTGAAAGTCGTTGATTTATTTCGTTGAGTTATTGCTAATCCATTGGTTCTGACCTATTCATTTATAACCGCCAAAGAAAAGGAGGTTATTATGATACGGAACACTCTGTTGGGAAGTACTCTTGGCTTAGTATGTATGGTTCCCATGGTTCAAGGAGCTGAAGGTGATGATCTTCCGCAACGAGCTCAAACGGTTAGTGACGTTTTCGAACGGCCTGGCGTCCTTACCCCTAAAGGAAGCTGGTCATTTGATACTTCTCTTAATTACACGCAAAACTCTTCAAATAAGGTCTCAGTGGTTGGTTATACCATCTTACCGACGTTAATTGTTGGTCGTATTGAAGTGAGTGATTCTGACCGAACGACGATTACTGCCGGCCTCACTACTCGTTATGGCTTAACCAATGCGACAGAGTTGGAACTTCGTATTCCCTACGTCTATCGCAACGATCAAGTCGCAACGCGTCCTATTCAAGATGGTGCGAACCAAGAAGTCGTAAATACCACCGTTGATGGTGGAGGGCTGGGGGATGTTGAGCTTGCTCTAAGGCATCAGTTCAACTTTGAATCAGTCCCTTATTGGATTGGTGGTTTAAGAGTTAAGTCCGATACAGGTCGCTCTCCCTACGATGTATCTATTGAACCAGACAGTAACGCGTTCAGTGATGTGCCAACAGGATCGGGCTTTTGGAGCATTGAACCAAGTCTTACTATGATCCATCCCGCTGATCCTGCAGTTTTATTTGCAAGTCTTAGTTATATTTACAATCTTGAAGATGATGTCTCAATTGGAGAAGGCGAAGAGGAACAAGAGGTAGAAGTTGAACTTGGTGATACCATTGCATTGTCGGGAGGTATGGGCTTTGCGGTCAATCCAGACCTGTCTTTTTCTCTCGGTTTGAGCCATAAGACCATACTAAAAAGTAAGATAAATGGCAGTTATTCAGAAGATGCCAAATTGCTGCAGTTGGATTCATTCATCTTTGGTATAAACTATGCGTTTAGTGAGAACTCCTCGGTGAATGTCAGTGCTCAAGCGGGATTAACTGAAGATACACCAGATTTCCAACTAACCATTCGAGTCCCTTATAATATTTAATCTAGACTCGAATAGCTCGAATAGAAATAGAAATAGAAAGGAACTAAAGCGGATTATCTGATCAGATCTTTCAACCAAGAATGGCTCCTCACAAAGGAGCCAATCACGAACAAATAAACCAGCAGAATTTTTGTTATATTGACCTTTTACCCGTCATAGTAATTAACGGCTCGTCCATCTAACTTATTAAAATACGCGATAACCATGTTGCGTTTCCTTTTCGCTATAGAATTATAAATAAGTTTAGCTCTAAACCTAAAAAATAATATAAAATAGTGACTTATCGAAAATTTGTACTAGGTGCTCAAGCATTTTCTTCCTTATGCTATTGTGACGATTAATTTTCTGTCATTGTTATTACAGCGAGTAAATGTCTTATGAGCTAAAAAACAGAAAAGTCATCGCTTTATACCACTCCTACTTAAAAATAGGTTTGATGGCGATGACTTATACCGATCTCAGAATATCTGTCTCTTACTTTTTAACACTTTAAATGTGAACTAAAAAGTGGCACCTTTACTGCTAATGTATAAGGTGCATTCGTCACTAGTCAAGATGATTAAGTAAGGCATCCTCTAGCCGATTATTGGCACGAATTTGTTGAATAACTCCACTAACTTGTGCATCTATGTCGATAATAGTGCTTAACCCAATGACGCTATTATCGGTTGTATTCTGAATAATATTAACAATACTTGAATTGATAAATTCAGAGTTAATAATATCCGATTGTTGGAAGTTAGGGATTTGTGGCATACCCGTTATCTGGTCAGAGATGGTTTCATCTTCGATGCTGTTCCCTTGTCCAATCTGAACTATGTTAATCAAACTTTGATCTAAGGCATCTTGGTTTGCATTGATGTTGGATAAGTTGCCATTTTCAATGACTAAATTAGCGATGCTGGAATTGAAAATGTCTTGTCCATTGATGCTTGTAATGACGCTCAAACCAATGTTGATAACGTAGTCGCTGGTGACCTGAAACCCTCCTCGATATTGCGCGAGTGAACTCTGAGGTAACGGCTCTAATTCTTTGAATTCAACTTCGTTTGCACTCGCCATTTGAGTAAAAAAGAAGTGTGACAATACGAGTAGGCACAGTGTGACTAGGTTCTTTTTAAGGAACAGAATCTGATTTAAAAATAGACCCTTTTTGAAAAACATGTTATCCAGCCTTAACCGTTCGTTAGTTTTCACCTGATACTAAAGTTTTCACCTGATACTGGTACGGTGGTACTAAAGATCCCTAATGAATCTCGTGATACTCCTGTATCTAACGGTGAGCGTTGATAAACGGCAAATTTGTCGTCTGTGATGAAACTAGAGCGTCCGGCTTTAGCTTCGCTACGCACTAATAGAACAATACCTTGGTAAAACTTCTGAAACTTTTCAAGCTTCATGACCATAGTGCCCCTGGAAGGATCGCCTAAAATGACGGAGTGACTATTAATGCCTTTGATCACGACAAAGTGCATATAGCCATCAAAATTGACCAACGTTATTCCTGGAACACCAAGATCGCGGACTTTTTCTATGCTCACCTGAAAACCGTCTGAGCGTAAACCGATCGATTCTAGGTAGAGTTTCATATCAAGCAAAGAAAAGCCTTTCTCTTTAATTTGTTTTTTGTCACCTCGCTCATACATTGATTTAAAAATCTCTTGTTCTGAAGATTTGGTATCGTAGTGATAATTCAGTAGTGATGCCAAAGCCGCAGAACCACAGCTGAAGTCATACTGTTGACGAAAGATATCGCCAAACACCATTTCTTTGTAGCTTTTTACCGGTACCGAATAGTGTGCTCGGGAAGGTAAAAACTCTAAAGAATTGGCTGATACCGAAAAGAATATGAGTATCAGCCAAAAATAGTTACGCAAAAGGTTCATATTATCTACTTGAGTGTCAGATTAACGACGGTTGCGTTCTGGATAACAACATTGTTCCCGGTGTTTTGAATCACACTAGCAATCCCAGAACTCCCTGCAAACGCTCCTGGCGCAAGAATATTATTTCCGCTCACTGTATTTAACGCGAGATTATCTGACGAAATACCGGACAAATCTGTGTCTGAGTAAATCGAGTCGATCTCAATTTCTAGATGACCCCCTCTCGATTCACTCAGAACATTTGTACCAATAACTTCTTCGTCAGATAATTCTAGGTCGTCAGCGAATGCAGAAACGGCAATTATCATACTCAAGGTAAAGACTGCCAAACGCATCGCGATCTCCAAGTTATCAATGGCTATTCACCAGTAAATAGGTTTGCATTGGTTACGACAGATTGTTGCACAAGTGAGTTTGCACCCGCGATTTGACCAACAGTAGTAATACCCGCTACACCACTCATGCCGTCGATACTATTGAAATTTTCAACTTCTATCTCGGCGTCGTCATCAGTGTTTGTGTAAATCACCAAACCAGCAGCAGTACCATTTAGAGTCGAACTTGCTACGACCATATCAGTACTTACAGATAGTGTGTTGTAGCTGTCGTCAGTATTGTAGCTGTCGTTAGTACTGTTATCGTTAAAGCTGTCATCAATTTCCACATCTAACGTATCGCTGTTATCAGTGTACTCGTACTCGTTGAAGCTATCGTCAATACCAACACCTAAAGTTGTGTTTGTATTGTTGGTTGTATCGTCATTAAAGCTATCTTCGACTTCCACATCCAAGTTGTCGCTGTTGTCAGTGAGCTGGTTAAAGCTATCATCAATACCAACGCCTAGTGTGTTAGTGTTAGTAGTGTTAGTGGTGTTTGCGCTGTCATCCCACTGCGCATTACCGTTGCCGTCATCAACCCCATTAAAAGCCAAAGATGATCCACTAAATAGAAGTGCAGATACCGCGATAGCTAATCCTGTTTTGCTAAGAATCATAATGATTACTCCATTTTCATTTTTGAAAAGACTGTACAACTTCTGTTTGCTTACTAATGATTTCTGATTGCTTCCTGATGTTCTCTAGGGCAGCGTTGATATTATAGATAAGATAATTCGTGAGCATTTTGGGGGGAGGAAGGTTTTATAGATAAAATGGGTCTGAATTTCACTGGAAATTGTTTGTAATCATTTAGTTATATAAGCCTCGAACGATAGTGCATAATAAGTATGAAAGTAAATTTATATTAAGGCTTAAATAGTATGAGTTCTTTGGTATAAGCGGTAGGTAGGAATCTATTGGGTATTTTTGTTTGTAAATATGAGTAGGGTTGAATTTTAGTATTAAAAATTAATGGGTTGATAAAATGGAAGTGGGTAAATGGTTGGTCATGGCTGAGTGTCTTTTAATACTTTTTAATGACTCAATTGTTTTATTTTAGGCCTCATCCTCATTATCATCTGCTATAGTTCCTCGTATTAAATCTCTTGTTATAAAGAGGCTGGAGAAAAGTAAGGCACCTTAAATTTCATTAAAAAAACCAATGTAATTAATTAATTAAGAATAAGTGGTGGGAATTATGGGAACTAAACACCTATTCATACTTTCAGAAGATAACTTGCAGAGCAGACTTATCGAGGAGCAGTTATCTCTAATACCTAACGTGAATGTAAAAACGCTGCTACCTGAGGATGTTGTTTTTAATTGTCACTCCTTAAATGTTGACCTGGTTCTGATGGATTATGACTTTATTCATCAATTAGAGTTGAGCAATCAAATACCTGATTTTGATGTACTTGGCTGGCCACTAATGATCCATAATGTCCCTAACCAGGGCGTTCATGCGAATATACTGCGTTGGACTGGCTTTGTTGCGTAATTCGATGGAACTAAATCAAGAAACTACGATCTGAGCGGCTACGCCCATCAATCGTCGTAGCCTCATGCCTAAACCTCGTTACAAAACAACTAACTGGAAGCAGTACAATAAATCCTTAATCAACCGTGGTTCTCTGACCTTTTGGATTGATGAGGAAGCGATAGCTGAGTGGAAGCAAAACAAACAAGGCAAGCGTGGTAGACCTCGCCGATTCAGCGACTTAGCCATTACTACCGCACTGATGGTGAAACGCGTTTTCTCTATGCCCTTGAGAGCGCTGCAAGGTTTTCTAGACTCCGTATTTAAGCTGGCTAACATCCCGCTTGTTTGCCCGCACTACACCTGTATAAGCCGCCGAGCTAAGGAAGTTGAAGTTTCATTTAAAACCAAAACCAGAGGAGCAATACAACATCTGGCCATTGATGCCACTGGCCTCAAGGTTTATGGCGAAGGTGAATGGAAGGTCAAGAAGCATGGAACTGATGGGAAGCGAAGAGTCTGGCGTAAGCTGCATATCGCGGTAGATACAAGCACCCACGAAATAGTCGCAGCAGAGCTGAGCTTATCTAACGTCACTGATGCCGAAGTGCTCCCCAACTTACTCAAGCAAACACGTCGTAAAATCATTGAGATATCAGGCGATGGCGCTTATGACACAAGGAATTGCCATGATGCCATACGGATCAAGCGAGCTGTTCCGCTCATCCCGCCAAGAGAAGGAGCAGCCTTCTGGGAACAAGGGCATCCTCGTAACTTAGCGGTAGGTTGCCAGAAGCTCTACGGCTCCAACAAGAAGTGGAAAAAGCGGTATGGCTATCATAAGCGCTCTCTGTCAGAGACCGCAATGTACCGAGTAAAACAGTTGCTAGGTGGGAAATTAAGTCTAAGAAATTACAACGCTCAGGTTGGCGAGACTTACGCCATGATCAAAGCACTGAACAAACTTACAGGGCTTGGTATGCCTGAAACTCAGTATATTGTATAAAAGTCGCTCAACTTTAGGAGGTTTGGTTTCTCGTCTGAATTACGCAACAAAGCCCGTTGGACTTTGCTGAAAGGCGTGTTACTTCGAAATGCCCCCGTCACTGCTATTCGTGACTGTGTGGAACATATTTTCAATGGTGGCTTATGGTTACCGAGAAGCTATCTAGAGAAGCTGGTTAACGATTATCGTTGTGCCAACTCAAATAAAGATTCTCAACATGACATGTTGACATGCAGAGAGCGGCAAATCTTAGCGCTACTTGTCTATGGCGTATCGAACCAAAAAATCGCGGAACATTTGTTTTTATCGGAGAGTACCGTGAAAAGCCACATATACAAGCTGTACAAAAAGCTTGATGTCCACTCTCGACATGACGCGGTAAAGTTAGCTCGCTTGAATGGCGGGTTGACAGCGCAGTAAGTAGAGAAGAACAATCTAAATAATCTTGATTTAAATAAGCAGTTGAACACTTTTACTGGTTAAAATCGCTAATAGACGATGTTGTTAAGGGCGTAGGCTTTCTGCCTTAATAACTCTTGGCTGCAATGGCATGTTGTTGTTAGCGACTTTTCCGACACGATACTGTGATGTGTCTTTTGTTTTGCATTTCTGTTAATTCTTTAACATCCCCTTCTTTTGGTTTGCACCCGAAATGTGATCTGGGTAGTGAATGAATAATCATTTGTAGGGATTACTACAAACCTTCCTTAAACAAAATTGACAAAGTTTAACCAGTCGAGATAATCCTTTGGTCGGGAAATGACACAATTAAAGTCCTGTGCCTGTCAGGATGACAACGAAAGGAATCAACATGACTAATATAGGAAGCCTGCTGGTAGATGCGGCCACTCTCATGATTACTGGGATGGCGGTTGTATTTATTTTCCTCACTATTCTTGTTTATCTCGTTCGGCTCATGTCGAGACTCATACCAGAAGAAGTCCTAGAGCCGATCGCTGCACCTAAAATAAAAAACAATAATCAATCAACCTCTTCAGCTGTTAGTCCACAAGTCGTGGCGGCGATCTCGGCTGCGATTCATCAACATCGCACCTCTGTCGCGAAGTAGCCGAAATAGGATTAAAAAGGAGTTTAAGAGTATGTCTAAACCACTAGCGATTACGGATGTGGTCCTGAGGGACGCCCATCAATCATTGTTTGCTACGCGAATGCGTATCGACGATATGCTGCCTATTGCGGCTGAACTGGATAAGATTGGTTATTGGTCTTTAGAAACTTGGGGTGGGGCAACGTTTGATTCGTGCATTCGATTCCTTGGAGAAGATCCGTGGGAGCGTCTGCGCGAGCTGAAAAAAGCGATGCCAAATACACCAATGCAAATGTTACTACGTGGTCAGAACCTTTTAGGATACCGCCATTATGCTGATGATGTAGTAGAGAAGTTTGTTGAGCGTGCGCATGCCAATGGTATGGATGTTTTCCGTATCTTTGATGCGATGAATGATGTGAGAAACTTCCAAAAAGCCGTTAAAGCGACTGTGGATGTTGGTGCTCACGCACAAGGCACGCTGTCTTACACAACCAGCCCAGTACACAACGCTGACACGTGGGTTGATCTGGCAAAACGTCTGGAAGACCTAGGCTGCCATTCTTTATGTATTAAAGACATGTCAGGTCTACTAAAACCTTATGAAGCTGAAGAGTTGATTACTCGTATCAAAGCATCATGTGATGTGCCACTGGCACTGCACTGTCATGCAACTACGGGTCTATCAACGGCTACGGCGATTAAAGCGGTAGAAGCGGGTATCGACATTCTTGATACTGCGATTTCATCAATGAGTAGTACTTACGGCCATACGCCAACAGAAACTGTGGTAGCGATGCTTCAGGGTACAGAGCGTGACACTAACCTGAAACTGGAAGAGATTGAGCCGATTGCTGCTTACTTCCGTGAGGTTCGTAAGAAATACGCGAAGTGGGAAGGTCAATTGAAAGGCGTGGACTCTCGCATTTTGATTGCTCAAGTACCAGGTGGCATGTTAACCAACATGGAAGGCCAGCTTAAAGAGCAGGGCGCTGCCGATCGTCTTGATGAAGTACTAGAAGAGATCCCTCGTGTTCGTGAAGATCTTGGTTTCATTCCATTGGTAACACCAACTTCGCAAATTGTCGGCACTCAGGCTGTTATCAACGTACTGACTGGCGAGCGCTACAAGAGCATTACCAAGGAAACTGCGGGTCTGTTGAAGGGCGAATATGGTCAAGCGCCTGCGCCAATCAATGCAGAGCTACAAGCTAAAGTTCTGGAAGGTAAAGAGCCTATCACTTGCCGTCCGGCTGATTTACTAGAGCCAGAAATGGAAGCACTGACAGTTGAGTTGATGGATAAAGCGAAATCTGAAGGCATCAAGCTGGCGAGTGAAAGAGTTGATGATGTATTAACTTACGCACTATTCCCTCAAGTTGGCCTTAAGTTCCTGAAAAACCGCGGCAACCCTGAAGCGTTTGAGCCAGCTCCTACCTTAGAATCTTCTAAACCTGCTCCGGCACCAGTTGCTCAAGCATCAGTAGGCGGCGTAGAAACATACAGTGTTCGTGTTGACGGACAAGTTTATGAAGTAGAAGTAGGACCGCAAGGTGAGCTGACGTCGGTAACACCTTCAGCAGCGCCAGCGAAAGCAGTGGCTCCAGCAGTACCAGCTAACACTTCCGCTGAGTCCGTTCCTGCTCCACTTGCGGGCAACATCTTTAAAGTCAATGTACAGCCAGGTGCTGAAGTGGCTGAAGGTGACGTGCTACTGATCTTAGAAGCGATGAAGATGGAAACGGAAGTTCGAGCTGCGCGTGGTGGTATCGTTCAGGAGTTAAATGTGAAAGAAGGTGATGCCGTGACGGTAGGTGCACCTCTTCTTAGCCTGGCGTAAGGGAGTATCATGGACGGATTGATGACCCTATGGTTAGAAACAGGGATCGCTAACTTTGAGTTTGGCCAAATCTGCATGATGCTGGTTGGCTGTACTCTGCTGTTTTTAGCGATTCGAAAGGGTTTTGAACCCCTGCTTCTACTTCCAATTGGTTTTGGTGCGATTTTAGCTAACATTCCTAATGCGGGCTTCACCGAGCCGGGTGGTTTGCTGTACTACGTCTACCACATCGGGATTGAGTCGGGTGTATTCCCGCTGTTGATCTTTATGGGCGTCGGCGCAATGACGGACTTTGGCGCGTTGATTGCGAACCCTAAAACGCTTTGGTTAGGTGCTGCTGCGCAGTTTGGTATTTTTGCAACGCTATTTGGTGCGATTTTGCTGAACTATGTACCGGGTATGGAATTCTCTATGGCAGACGCATCGTCAATTGCGATTATCGGTGGTGCTGACGGCCCAACCGCTATTTTCCTGGCAAGTAAACTGTCTCCAGACTTACTAGGCGCGATTGCGGTAGCAGCATATAGTTACATGGCGTTGGTGCCGATTATTCAGCCACCAATCATGAAAGCGCTAACCACGAAGGAAGAGCGTCAGGTGAAAATGGCTCAGTTGCGTCATGTCGGTAAGTGGGAAAAAGTGATTTTTCCGCTAGCTGTACTGTTGATGACCATTCTGTTTTTGCCATCTGCAACACCTCTGGTAGGGATGTTCTGTTTGGGTAACTTGATGCGTGAAGCAGGGGTTGTCGATCGTTTATCGAAGACAGCCCAGAACGAACTTATCAATATCGTGACCATCTTCCTTGGTCTTGGTGTTGGTTCTAAGTTGCAAGCGGATAAGTTCCTAAACTTGGAAACGCTTGGTATTTTGGCTTTGGGCGCGGTTGCTTTCAGTATCGGTACGGCAGCTGGCGTTCTAATGGCGAAGTTACTCAACAAGTTCTCGAAAGAAGACATCAACCCACTTATCGGCGCGGCTGGTGTTTCTGCTGTGCCAATGGCGGCGCGAGTGGTGAACAAAGTGGGCTTGGATGCAAACCCACAAAACTTCTTGTTAATGCACGCTATGGGTCCTAACGTAGCGGGTGTTCTTGGCTCTGCAGTAGCGGCAGGTATTCTGCTTGCACTGGTCGGCTAGTATGTGGGTAACATACTCGCGCAGTGACTGTGCGGGGGATTAAATTATCCGCTTACAGCCATTAACTTAGCTAAACAAAATGGTTTATAGTCAAAGGGATGCTTCGGCATCCCTTTTTGTCTTTCAAGGAATGGTTTATGGAACACAAACAAATAGTTATCACTGAATTTGGAGATGCAAGCGTACTTGCGGTTCAACATGCCCCAACACCGTCACCACAGTCAGGTGAAGTGTTAGTTAAGGTTTCTTTTTCTGGCATTAATCCTATTGATGTGAAGACTCGTGCAGGTCTGGGCTGGGCTGCGGCGCAAAACAAAGACAATCTGCCTTGGGTTCCGGGATATGACATTTCAGGCGAAGTCGTATCTTGTGGTGAGCAAACATCCCGATTTGCTGTTGGAGATAAGGTAGCTGGTTTCATTGGTTTTCCAGTAAGAGGTGGCGGATATAGTCAATATGTATCTGTGCCTGAATCAGAACTGAGCCACGTACCAAGTAATGTCCCTTTGGAATCGGCGGCAGTGCTTCCTCTTGCCGGCCAAACCGCGGCTCAGGCACTGGAGAAAGCCAATGTCACAGAAAGCGATCGTGTTTTAGTCCTTGCTGGTGCGGGTGGCGTAGGACACATTGCGGTGCAACTGGCTGTGGCAAGCAAAGCTGAAGTTTTTACAACTTGTAGTGAGCGAAATGTCGATTATCTCACGTCACTTGGTGCTCATGCAGTGAACTATCAACTAGGGCCAGTGTCAGAACGTGTTGAAGACATAGATGTTTTAATTGATTTAGTGGGTGGAGATGCAGCTCTGGACGCTCTCAAATGTCTAAAGCCTAATGCTAGGATTGTTACTATTCCTACGATTACCGCGGAGCAGATTTGCGAACAAGCGAAACAGTTGGGCTTAGAAGCGAACGGTATGTTAGTTGAGCCTAAGCCAGAGCAGCTGGATTCTTTACTGTATATGGCTGATGTAGGTTTACTAAAAACAGAGGTTCAACATGTCTACCCAATGGACGAGGTTGTCGCAGCTCACGAACAAGTGGAATCTGGACGCACTCGAGGCAAGGTTTTGCTTGATATGACATGTTAGAAGCATTCAATGCTGGCTTTGAGAGCATCGCGCTTTGGTTTTCTGGTTCAGCATTGTGGGTGCTTTTTATGACAGGCTTTCTCAGTGCTACCTTACTTCCTGGTGGCTCTGAGGCTGGTCTCATAGCGACCCTCTCTCTAAATCAATATTCCGTCTTTTCCATCATCACTGTAGCCACGATTGGTAATACCCTTGGCGGTTTGACCAATTACTGGCTTGGATTATGGATTCCAAATAAAACCCAGGATGAAAAACATGGCCATACCGCGTTAAAGTGGTTATCAAAATATGGTTACTGGGCTTTATTTTTCAGTTGGCTACCTATTGTGGGTGACCCGCTGTGCTTAGCGGCAGGATGGTTAAGGATGAAATTCCTGCCGTGTGTAATGTTAATATTTTTTGGAAAGGCCGCTAGATACAGCCTTCTAGCAGCCATCTATCTCGGATTATTTTAAGGAAAGTACATGAGAATGTTTTGGGTTAGCGCGTGTTCACTGCTCGTGATCACGGGTTGTGCATCACAATCCCCTGTTTCTTCACTGCCAGAGGGGATCACTTTCGTAGAGTCATCACAAGCGGAAGAAGGCAAAGTTAAAATCCCATACCAAAAATACAAGCTTGATAACGGATTGACCGTCATTCTCGCACCAGAAGATTCAGATCCGCTGGTGCACGTTGATATGACTTATCATGTTGGTTCTGCCCGTGAAGAAATCGGTAAGTCTGGGTTTGCGCACTTCTTTGAGCACATGATGTTCCAAGGCTCAGAGAACGTAGGTGACCAAGAGCATTTCAAAATCATCACTGAGGCTGGTGGTACACTCAACGGGACAACCAACCGAGACCGCACTAACTACTTTGAAACTGTACCAGCCAATCAGCTAGAGAAAATGCTTTGGCTCGAATCTGATCGCATGGGTTTCTTGCTTGACGCAGTTTCACAGCATAAGTTTGAAATTCAACGCTCTACGGTTAAGAACGAACGTGCTCAACGTTACGATAACCGTCCATATGGTTTGATTTGGGAACGCATGTCAGAAGCGTTATATCCTGAAGGCCACCCTTACTCATGGCAAACAATCGGTTATGTGGAAGATTTAGATCGCGTTGATGTGAATGATCTGAAAGCCTTTTTCTTGCGATGGTATGGCCCAAATAACGCCACGCTGACGATAGGTGGTGATCTGGATGTTGAAAAGACGCTGGCTTGGGTTAACAAGTACTTTGGCTCTATTCCTCGTGGTCCAGAAGTTGAGAATGCAGCAAAACAACCAGCAACGCTGACCGAAAGCAAATACATTACGTTAGAAGATCGTATTCAGCAGCCAATGGTGATGATCGCGTGGCCAACGACTTACGATGGTGAAGCAAGCCAAGCGTCACTGGATACCTTATCCGAAGTACTTGGTGGCGGGACCAACAGCTTACTTTATCAAGATCTGGTGAAAACCCAGAAAGCGGTTGATGCAGGTTCATTTCATGATTGTGCGGAGCTGGCATGTACCTTCTTTGTCTATGCGATGGGAGACTCTGGCGACAAGGGCGATTTATCTAAGCTGTACCAAGACCTGGCTCAGTCTTTAAATAAATTTGCTGAAACCGGTGTAACGGAAGATCGTTTGGAACAGCTCACTGGTAAGGCAGAAGCCGATGCGATTTTTGCGTTGCAAAGTGTCAAAGGTAAAGTGACTCAGTTAGCCTCTAACGAAACGTTCTTTGGCCAGCCAGACTTAATTGAAAAGCAGCTAGAACAAATTCGAGCCGTGACCCCGGATTCCGTTGATAAAGTTTACCGTGACTTTATTCAGGGTAAGTCTAAAGTGACGCTTAGTGTGGTACCGACGGGTAAAACGGATTTGGCTGTCAAACCAGCAACGTTTGTTACGCCTGAGCGCACACTCCCTGAATACAAAAAGATCACTGATGATCAACTCGCTTACCGCCGAGCGACGGATGATTTTGACCGTTCTGTTCAGCCACCAATGGGTGAGCCGGTGAAAGCCACTATGCCGGACTTATATGATGTCCATTTCGACAATGGTTCTGAGCTTCTAGGCGCTGTGAGCGATGAAACGCCTACCGTTATGATGCAATTCAGCCTGCCTGCAGGCACGCGTTATGTGGAGAAAGGCAAAGAAGGGTTGGCACAGCTCACCGCATCAATGCTTCAGGAAGGCACGACGAAACGCACTATGGAAGAGATTCAGGCTGAGATCGATAAACTGGGCAGTGTTATTTCCGTCGATGCAACCGGATATACCACCAATATCAGTGTTTCTGCTTTGGAGAAAAACCTAGCGCCAACCTTAAAGATCGTCGAAGAGATGTTGCTGTCTCCTGCTTTCAAACAAGAAGACTTTGAACGCGTGAAACAGCAAGCGCTGGAAGGACTGGTTTATGAGCATCAAAGCCCAAGCTGGATGGCTTCACAAGCAAGCCGTCAGGTACTTTACGGTGATTCCATTTTCGCTCGCCCTAAAGACGGTACTCAAGCGGGGATGAAAGCTCTGACACTCAATGATATCCGCGAGTTTTACACAACGCACTACACGCCACATGGTGCTCAGATCACGGTTGTCGGCGATGTGAGCAAACAAGATATCGAGCAAAAGTTAGCGTTCTGGGCGAACTGGCAGGATGATGCAGCACCGCTGTACGCACCACAAAGTATACCTGCACTGGGTAAGCAAAAAGTTCACCTTGTGGACAAACCGGGAGCGCCGCAAAGCGTAGTTATGATGGTCCGTCAAGGCGTGCCATACGATGCGACGGGGGAGTTTTTCCTAGGTCAGTTGGCTAATTTCAATTTATCGGGTAACTTCAATAGCCGCATCAACCAAAACTTACGTGAAGACAAAGGGTACACGTATGGTGCGTATGGCTATTTCTCTGGTAACCCTGAAACTGGATCTGTTGTATTTACCGCACAAGTCCGTGCTGATTCGACCGTTGCTTCAATTATAGAGATGAAAAATGAACTGAATGAATTCTCTCAAGCTGGTATGACGGATGATGAGTTGAACTTTATGCGTCAGGCGGTGGGGCAAAAAGATGCTCTAAAGTATGAAACTCCGACACAAAAAGCGGAGCTCATCAGTAACATCTCTAAATACAACCTCGATAAAGACTATCTTCAGCAGCGAAATGCGATTGTAGAAACAGTGGACAAGCAGACACTAAATACATTGGCACAGAAGTGGTTTGACCCTAATGATTATCAAATCATTGTAGTTGGCGATGCTAAATCACTTCGCCCTCAATTAGAAAAGTTGGGGAAAGACGTAGAAGAGCTTGAAATCATTCGATAGAGTACACATCTAATAGCGGAGGGCGTGCTCTCCGCTATACATCTAGATAAGTGACTTTTCATGGGTTCTTTATCTAGATGAACTGAATATCAATAACTTAGCTTTCACTTGCTTCGGATGGCAAGTGGCCTGCTCCTAACATAAGCGAACCTCATTTTGACTGATTTTGCTGCGCGACTGGAAAAAGTTGCATCAAACCCAGAAGTATTTAAGCAGTTTGGACGCGGTGTTGAGCGTGAAACTTTACGCTATCGTCAGGATGGACAGCTAGCAACAACACCTCATCCAGAGGGTTTGGGCTCAGCGTTCACGAACCAATGGATTACTACGGACTTTTCTGAGTCACTATTGGAGTTTATCACTCCGGTTTCTCATGATATTCCGGAGCTAATGGCCCAACTGAAAGATATCCACCACTTTACTCAAACGAAAATGGGTGAAGAAAAAATGTGGCCACTTTCGATGCCATGTTATGTCGCCAGTGAAGAGAATATTAATCTCGCACAGTATGGTTCCTCTAACTCAGCACGAATGAAAACACTCTACCGAGAAGGGCTAAAACGCCGTTACGGGAGTTTGATGCAGATCATCTCAGGAGTGCACTTCAACTTCTCATTCCCTGAATTGTTTTGGGATGCCCTGTATGGCGAGCAGGATGAAGAAGCTCGTCAGGAAACGAAATCTGATGCGTACTTTGCCCTAATTCGTAATTACTATCGTTTTGGTTGGATGATTCCATATTTCTTCGGTGCTTCACCTGCGCTGTGTGGATCGTTTATTCAGGGGCGGGAAACGGATTTGCCGTTTGAAAGTTTGGGTGGCACTTTATTCCTGCCGAAATCGACTTCTTTGCGTCTGAGTGATCTCGGATACACGAATAATGCACAGAGCACGCTAAAAATAGGCTTTAATAGTATTGATCAGTACCTAGAAGGTTTAAGTGATGCTATTCGTCGTCCGTCAGAAGAGTTTGCAAAAATTGGCGTGAAAGTGGATGGTGAGTACCGTCAACTTAACTCGAATATTTTGCAGATTGAGAACGAATTGTACGCGCCAATTCGCCCTAAACGCGTGGCAAAAAGTGGAGAGAAACCATCAGAAGCATTGAAGCGTGCTGGCGTTGAATATATTGAAGTTCGCTCTCTTGATGTAAACCCATTCAGCCCTGTAGGTATCACAGAAGAGCAAGTCCGTTTCTTAGACCTGTTCCTGACCTGGGCAGCCTTGTCTGATTCAGAACCGATGGATAACTGTGAGCTGGAGTGCTGGCGTGATAACTGGAACAAAGTCATTGTTTCTGGTCGTGAAAAAGGCTTGATGCTTCAGATCGGTTGCCAAGGTGAGCGCCTGCCTCTGCAAGAGTGGGCACATCGTGTGTTTGCCGAGCTACGCCAAATTGCCGTGATGATAGACGAGGTAACTGGTGGTAGTGCTTACCAACAGGTTTGCGATAAGCTAACTGGCTGGATTGAGGAGCCTGAATTGACGACTTCTGGTCAATTGTTGGAACTGACCAAGGAGTTGGGCGGCTTAGGTAAAGTAGGTTGTTCACTTGGTATGAAGCATCGTGAAGATAACCTGAATCACGGCTACCAGCATTACTCACAAGAAGTGATGGAACAGGAAGCGTTAGCATCGGTTGAAAAACAAAAGCAAGCAGAGCTAAGTGACACGATGTCTTTTGATGACTTCCTGGAAGACTATTTTTCTTATTTAAAACAATAACAGAGTAGTAAGGATTGGGTGGGATTGAATATTAAGCCTCTGGTTGTATCGGTGTTAGGTAGTGTGTTGCTCGCAGGATGTGCGACGGCACCACCACAGCAGCAAGATAATCTATGTGAGATATTCCGCGAAAAATCTGGCTGGTATGATGATGCAAAAGATATGGAAGAAGAGTGGGGTACTCCGATCCATGTCGCAATGGCGATTATCAAGCAAGAGAGCGGATACCGACACGACGCAAAACCACCCAAAGATTATGTGCTGGGCTTTATCCCCTGGGGTAGAGTCAGTAGCGCATATGGCTACGCTCAGGCGCAAGATCCCGCCTGGGACGATTTTCAGGATTCGACCGGGCAAGGTGGCTCGCGTACTAACTTTGATGACGCTATGATGTTTGTCGGTTGGTATACCCACGAAACCCGTCGCCAGCTTGGTATCTCTTTATGGGACCCATATAACCAGTATCTTGCCTATCATGAAGGGAGAGGCGGTTATCAGCGCGGAACCTATAAAAGGAAACCTAGCTTAGTTAAAGTCGCGAGACGTGTAGAACAAACCGCGAAGAATTATGGCTGGCAGCTGAAACAATGTCGTCAGGAACTGGAAGACAACAGCAGCTGGTTCTTTTAACCCTAATAGGGATAAACAGAAATCAAACCAATACCGTAAGGTGTTGAGATTACAATCAGGAGAGATGTAATGCCTTTACTCGATAGTTTTACTGTGGATCACACTCGTATGAATGCACCTGCTGTGCGAGTCGCGAAAACCATGCAAACCCCAAAAGGGGACACCATTACTGTCTTCGATTTACGCTTTACTGCACCAAACAAAGATATCCTTTCAGAGAAAGGCATCCATACACTAGAGCACCTTTACGCCGGCTTTATGCGTAGCCATCTAAACGGTGACAGCGTTGAGATCATTGATATTTCGCCAATGGGATGTCGTACTGGCTTCTACATGAGCCTGATCGGCACGCCTTCAGAGCAACAAGTCGCGGATGCTTGGATTGTATCAATGGAAGATGTACTGAAAGTCGAAAGTCAGAACAAAATCCCTGAGCTGAATGAATACCAATGTGGCACTGCGGCAATGCACTCACTGGATGAAGCAAAGCAAATTGCGAAAAACATTCTGGATGCGGGTGTGTCAGTGAATAAAAATGATGAGCTAGCTCTGCCTGAGTCGATGTTAAAAGAACTGCGTATCGACTAAGACCTGAGTTGTCTTATCAAATAATTTAACGAAAAGAGCCTGACAATGTCAGGCTCTTTTTATGTATCTGTAAACAGATTACTTTTAGTTACTGCCTTTCTTCCGTTTAGGGTAGACGCGAACTAACTTAATTCGGTTCTCTTCAATCTCGACAATTTCCATCGGATGTCCGGACACTTGCACGCTCAGGTGACTTTCGGGAATGTCTTCTAAGTGCTCTAAGATCAAGCCGTTTAGTGTACGAGGACCATCAGTCGGCAGATGCCACTTCAGACCTTTATTGATGTCACGGATATTGGTGCTGCCTTCGATTAAGAAGCTGCCATCCCCTTGCGGGCTGATTTCATCAGATAAGCTTGGTGAGATCGAAGTGGTAAACTCACCGATGATCTCTTCCAGGATATCTTCAAGCGTTACCAAGCCAATAATGTCACCATACTCATCAACGATAAGGCCAATGCGCTGTTTATTGCGCTGGAACTTCAACATCTGCACGTTTAGAGGGGTCCCTTCGGGAATGTAGTACACCTCATCAGCCGCACGCAGTAATGTCTCTTTGGTGAACTCGTTCTTTTCAAGCATCAGGCGGTAAGCCTCACGCAAACGTAGCATGCCGACCACTTCATCGATTTGATCGCGGTAAAAAACGATACGGCCATGTGGTGAGTGCGTTAACTGACGAACGATAGACTTCCAGTCGTCGTTGATATCGATACCGGTAATTTCATTACGTGGCACCATAATATCGTTTACCGTGACGTGCTCAAGATCTAGGATGGACACCAGCATATCTTGGTGGCGACGAGGGATAAGACCGCCGGCTTCATTTACAACCGTGCGCAGCTCTTCTGAACTGAGGTGATCTTCCACAGAGTGATCAGCCTTTACCCCAAGCAGACGAATAAAGCCATTGGTAATGAAGTTTACAAGCAGCACAAGTGGTGAAAGTAACTTCATCAGAATGGTCAACAGAATGCTGCTGGTATAAGACACGCGCTCTGGATACAAAGCGGCAATAGTTTTTGGCGTCACTTCGGCAAACACCAAAACCACCATGGTGAGCGCACCAGTCGCAATCGCCACACCCATGTCACCGTAGAGGCGCATGCCGATAATAGTCGCAATTGCAGAAGCGAGGATGTTCACAAGGTTATTGCCGATAAGAATAAGACCGATCAGGCGATCCGGACGGTCCAATAATTTTTCGACACGCTTTGCTCCCTTATGCCCATTTTTGGCTAAGTGTTTCAAGCGATAACGGTTCAGTGACATCATCCCTGTTTCTGAACCGGAAAAGTAACCTGATATGACGATAAGACACGCGAGTAGCGCAAATAAGATACCCGTAGATATGTCGTCCAAAACGTTGCTGTTCCTTGTAAGTATTGGGTTATTTTTAAAAGCTATGTAGAACTGTTAAGTCATAGATTTACGGTACTGTATTTGATTTAACTTTGAATATAAAGGGCTTGTGGACGCCTTAATTCAAAATGATCTCTTTTACAAAGCGGCTGCCGAAATAAGCCAGAGTGAGTAATGTGGCTCCCGCAACGGCAAACCAGGTCACTTTTCTTCCGCGCCAACCTTTTTGATAATGGCCCCACAGTAATACTGAATAGACCACCCAAGCAATGAAAGAAAGAATGGCTTTATGCGCTTTTCCTTCCGCGAACATATCTTGAACAAACATGTAGCCAGTAATAAGCGTAGCCGTCAGAAGCAAATTACCAATCAAAATAATTTTAAACAACTGACGTTCAACCATGAGTAATGGCGGTAAATTAGGGTTGATTGCCAGAGACTTTTTGGTTTTCAGTTTGTGGTCCAGCCAAGCGAGTTGCAGCGCATACAACGCACCAATACTCAGAGTGGCATAAGAAAACAGAGCAAAAGAAATATGAATGAGTAGCTTAGGATCGTTTTCTAAATGCTTGATGAAGGTGCTTGGTAAAAAAGCCGCGGCAGATAAGTTGATGGCAGCAAAGCTATAAACAACAGGCAACAGAAACCAAAGCCGGTTCTTTAGCATCGCAACGCTCATCACCAGAGAGATGATGAAACTGATAAGAGAGGCGACATTAAGAATACTAAAGTTCTGACCAGAACCATCGAGGATCAGATCACTCAATAACCACGCATGGAAAACAAGCGCACAGGCAGCGCTGGCAAATACGGTTTTTGCTTTGATGACTGACTGCTGTGAAAGTCCTGGTATGATCGTCGCAATCGCTAATACGTAAAGTATGGCGGCCGCGATGGCAATTACGCTATCCATGAATCCTAAATGTTGTTGTGCACAATAGAGAAATTATACCTTGCATTACTCTTTGCGGCTACGCTCTATGCGACAACAATCGCGATAGATGAGATATTGAAATTAATAAGTTACCCCTCCATATAGAAATAGAGACAATAATAGAGCAGCGGTACGGGTATGACTCAGACCTTGGCTAAGGTATACTCACACTAATTAATCGCCATTTTAGCGAAGAGACAAAGATGTTTGAGAATTTAACGGATCGATTATCCAAAACGCTGAAAAATATCAGTGGCAAAGGTCGTCTGACAGAAGACAACATTAAAGAAACCCTACGTGAAGTGCGAATGGCACTCTTGGAAGCGGACGTTGCGCTTCCTGTTGTTCGTGAATTTGTAAACCGCGTTAAAGAAAAAGCGGTTGGTGTAGAAGTTTCTAAATCTCTGACTCCGGGTCAAGAGTTTATTAAGATCGTTCAAGGCGAACTTGAAGCTGTAATGGGTGAGTCTAACGAAGCTCTGAACCTAGCCGCTCAGCCGCCAGCAGTGCTTTTGATGGCAGGTCTACAAGGTGCGGGTAAAACCACATCGGTAGGTAAGCTATCCAAGCTGTTAAAAGAGCGTGATAAGAAGAAAGTACTGGTTGTGTCTGCCGACGTTTACCGTCCTGCGGCGATCAAACAGCTAGAAACACTGGCATCAGACATTGGTGTTGATTTCTTCCCGTCCTCACCAGACCAAAAGCCTATTGATATTGCGAACGCAGCAATCGACCACGCGAAGAAGAAATTCTACGACGTTCTGATTGTCGATACCGCTGGTCGTTTGGCGATTGATGAACAGATGATGGGTGAGATTAAAGATCTTCACTCTGCGATTAACCCTGTCGAGACACTGTTTGTTGTTGATGCAATGACAGGTCAGGATGCGGCGAATACCGCTAAAGCCTTTGGAGATGCACTGCCACTTACGGGTGTGATTCTAACCAAAGTTGATGGTGACGCACGTGGTGGTGCGGCGCTATCGGTTCGTCATATCACGGGTAAACCAATCAAATTCCTAGGTGTTGGTGAGAAAACTGACGCACTGGAACCCTTCCACCCAGACCGCGTAGCATCACGTATTCTTGGCATGGGTGACGTTCTGTCTTTGATTGAAGACCTGCAACGTAACGTTGACCAAGAAAAAGCAGAAAAACTGGCGAAAAAGTTCAAAGAGAAGAAAGGCTTCGACTTAGAAGACTTCCGTGAACAGCTAGGCCAAATGCAAAACATGGGCGGCATGATGGGCATGATGGATAAACTTCCAGGCATGTCTCAGCTACCTGACAATGTCAAAGATAAAGTCGATGACAAGATGTTTAAGCAAATGGAAGCGATCATCAGCTCTATGACGATGAAAGAGCGTCAACGCCCAGAAATCATCAAGGGTTCGCGTAAGAAGCGTATTGCTGCAGGTTCAGGTGTGCAGGTTCAGGACGTAAACCGTCTGCTAAAACAGTTCACCCAGATGCAGAAAATGATGAAGAAGATGCAAAAAGGCGGCATGAAAGGCATGATGCGCAACATGCAAGGCATGATGGGTGGCATGGGCGGAGGTGGTGGTTTCAACCCATTTGGTCGATAATCACTCGCTCACACTATAGTTTCAGGGTGTTAGCTACATCACAAACTTTAATTTCAATTTATGTTGGTGAAAAAGTAACTAAATCCCTTGCATTGCTCCGGCATAAGAGTAAAATTCCGGAGCTTTATTTTGGCACGAGCCCCAAATTGTTCATTTATTGAATGGTTCTTGGGGTTAATTTTATTTTTGAGAAAGCAAAGAGGACGACATGGTAACCATTCGTTTGGCACGTCACGGCGCTAAGAAGCGTCCATTTTATCAAATCGTAGTAGCGGACAGCCGCAACGCTGCAACTGGCCGTTTCATCGAGAAAGTTGGTTTCTTTAACCCAACTGCTAAAGGTCAAGAAGAAGGTCTACGTCTAGACCTAGACCGCGTTAACCACTGGGTTGGTCAAGGCGCGTCTGTATCTGACCGCGTTGCTAAGCTAGTTAAAGACGCTCAAAAAGCGGCTTAATTTTTTACTGTTAGAAGTAGAAACTAGTTTATGTCGATGAAAGGTAAAGAAACAATGAGCAACGAAAAGATTGTTGTAGGCAAGTTTGGTGCTACTTACGGCATTCGAGGTTGGCTTAAGGTTTTTTCCTACACAGACAATGCTGAAAGCATTTTCGATTACAGTCCTTGGTACATTAACCAAAAGGGCACATGGGTTGAGTACAAAGTAGAAAGCTGGAAGCGCCATAACAAAGGTATGGTGGCTAAGTTGGAAGGCATGGATGTTCGTGAAGACGCGCATTTAATGACGAACTTTGAAATTGCTATTGACCCTGCGGTACTACCTGAATTGTCAGAAGATGAGTTCTACTGGCGTGAATTGTTTGGGATGCAAGTAGTAACCACTAAAGGTTACGATCTGGGTGTCGTTACTGACATGCTAGAAACTGGCTCAAACGATGTTCTGGTTGTTAAAGCAAATCTTAAAGATGCTTTCGGGCAAAAGGAACGATTAATCCCGTTCCTTGAAGAGCAAGTGATCATTAAAGTTGATCGCGAAGCTCAACGGATCGAAGTTGACTGGGATCCTGGATTCTAATCTCCAAAATTACAGAGCGAGATAAACATGTGGGTTGGCGTTATTAGCCTTTTTCCTGAAATGTTCCGTTCTGTTACTGATTTTGGAGTAACAGGTCAAGCGGTTAAAAAAGGTCTTTTGTCGATTGAGACTTGGAATCCTCGAGATTTCACTCACGACAAACATCGAACTGTCGATGACCGACCTTACGGTGGTGGCCCTGGTATGTTAATGATGGTTCAGCCTTTGCGCGATGCCATTCATACCGCTAAGCAAGCCTCACCGGGTAAGACGAAAGTCATTTACCTCTCTCCTCAAGGTCGCAAGCTCGACCAGCAAGGGGTTGAAGAACTGGCAACCAATGAGAATTTACTTCTTATTTGTGGCCGTTATGAAGGGGTAGATGAGCGCATCATTCAATCCGAAGTCGACGAAGAATGGTCGATTGGGGATTTTGTGATGACGGGTGGCGAGATACCAGCCATGACGTTAATTGATTCAGTTTCTCGGTTTATACCGGGAGTGCTGGGAGATTTCTCGTCAGCAGAAGAAGATTCTTTTGCTAATGGTTTGCTAGATTGCCCTCACTATACGCGTCCTGAAGTATTGGATGGCAAAGAAGTACCAGCGGTACTGATGTCAGGTAATCACAAGGACATTCGTCAATGGCGACTCAAGCAGTCGCTGGGCCGAACTTGGCTAAGAAGACCAGAGCTCCTGGAAAACCTAGCTCTGACTGACGAACAGGAACAATTACTTGCCGAGTTTGTTAATGAGCATAAAGCCGTTAACGAACAGAATGCAAAGTAACCTAATTTATTTAGTATCAGTTTATTCTAGGAATTTTAAAATGAGTAACATCATCAAAGCTCTTGAAGAAGAGCAAATGAAATCAGACCTACCTAAATTTGCACCAGGTGACACTGTTGTTGTTCAAGTTAAGGTAAAAGAAGGTGACCGTGAGCGTCTACAGGCTTTCGAAGGCGTTGTAATCGCAATCCGTAACCGTGGTCTACACTCTGCTTTCACTGTACGTAAGATCTCTAACGGTGAAGGTGTTGAGCGTACGTTCCAAACACACTCTCCAATCGTTGATAGCATCGAAGTTAAACGCCGTGGTGCAGTACGTCGTGCCAAGTTGTACTACCTACGTGAGCGTTCTGGTAAGTCTGCTCGTATCAAAGAGAAACTTGCTAAGAAGTAATGCTATAACTAGCGTTCTCATTAAACGGAGTCCTTTTGGGCTCCGTTTTTTTATTTCTGGGTTTAAGCTGGTTGTATTTCACTATAGCTGTGTCGGCGGTACTCATTTACTGGCGTAAACTCCGTTCCTTCTCCTTGCTATAGTAAAATACACCTTCGCTTAATCCTCTGAAATTAAGCCGAATTGCAGATAGAAAGGCGTTAAACCAGGAGAGAAAGAGAACTGCTTTTCGACAGGCAATAAAAAAGTTGACGCTCTCACGCCAACTTCCTCAATCTTTAGAACCTAGAACCTAGAACCTAGAACCTAGAACCTAGTATTGATCTTCTGACCAGCCGTCACTGTCTGACATGTCTGGCGCGCCAGCAATGGCATTCTCTTCGTCTGCCCATTCACCAAAATCAATCATCTGGCATTTTTTGCTACAAAATGGTCGGTGAGGGCTTTGCTCTCCCCATTCTACGTCGGCTCCACATTGAGGGCATTGAACGATAGTAATTTTAGACATGGGTTGGTTCTCTGAATTAACAATGTTTCTCGAATAGAGAGGAATAATGAAATAGTAGTTGAGTGAGATTCGGCTAGCTACATACCGCTAATTCAAACTCGACATCTTGAGTGCAAGCTTGACCACTTTCAAACGACATAAACTTAATCGCAAAGCGGTTTTTATGACCTGAAATCATTGGGTAGACGCCGTGCTCCATAGGTATATGAAGTCTCAGAATATTCGCTTCATCAGCATCGCTCTGGAAGAAGCCCGCACGGCCGATTTGAGCTTTAAATTGCCCGGTTTCTCGGGTTAACTTTAGCCATAAGTTCAACGCATCCGAAAGCGGCTTCAAGCTATCCAGCCATTTTTGTGCATCCTGCTTTTTACGATCAAGTGGTAAATGCAGCCAGTAGTGCAAAGCGGGTAAATCAAAACAACAAGAACCACCAGGCAGATTAAACCTTTGTCTGATCGAGCTTAAGAATCGATCATCTTTCAGTGCCTGACCAAACCTTTCAGCGCGCATTAATTGTTTGTGCACCACATCGATGTCATTGAGTAAGGATGTCAGTGCCTCTTGATCGACACCTTCTACATGGAGCCAATGTCGATAACTCAAACGCTGTTTTTCAAGATCTTTGGCCAGTTCACTTTTCAGTTGTAGTTGCTCGAAAATCTCAACCATATCAAACAACGCACGGAAAAATAGCTGGTACTGATGATTTTCAGCAAAGCCAGAAGCCAAGTGAGCCTGACGCAGCAGAGACTCTACTCTTAGATAAATACGAGTTTTCTCATTTAACGGATGTTCAAATTTGTGCGTGGTCATCGACATAAGCCTTGGTGAGTTTCATTCTAATTTTGCAGATTTTTCTTACACATGGCTAGGTACTTTTCATGCAAATCTGTGATTTGAAGCAAAAGATCTTGGTCATCCGGGTTATTTTTAACCACATCGTCTGCCATATCGAGCCTTTGCTGTCTTGATGCCTGGGATACAAGTATCGCACGGGCTTGTTCTTCGCTGACATTATCACGTTTCATCGTACGCGATATTTGCGTTTCAGGATCGACATCCACCACCAGAACACGGTCACACAGGCTTTCTAATTGGTTCTCTACCAGTAGCGGCACAACCAAAAGCGCATAATCAGAGGTGACTTGCTGTAAGTCTTCTACCATTTTTTCGCGAATGATCGGGTGCAGTAGCTTATTAAGCCAGTCTTTTTCATCTGGGTTCGAAAAAATTTTCTCTCTTAACTTTGCCCGATCGAGCATTTGATCGTCACGAACAATATCGCTACCAAAGTGCTCAATAATTGCTGTCAGTCCCGGTGTTCCGGGCTCGACGACTTCTCTTGCAACAATATCTGCATCAACGATGTCGATTTTAAATTGCTGCTTGAACAGATTCGCCACGGTGGTTTTACCGCTAGCGATACCGCCTGTTAAGCCAATAACCAAAGCCATTTACGCTCCTAGAATTGATGTGAAATACCAATTTAGAATTTGATCACCCCAGAGTAAACTTACCCATCCGGCAATCGCTAAGTAAGGACCGAAAGGGAAGGCCTTTTCGATCCCTTTCTTCTGCAATCGTAGCTGAATTATTCCAAATATGACGCCTACGATGGAAGAAAGCAAAATGATCATTGGTAAAGCTTGCCAACCCAGCCATGCGCCAAGCGCGGCGAGTAGCTTAAAGTCGCCATAGCCCATGCCTTCCTTGCCTGTGAGCAATTTAAAGCCCCAATAAACAGACCAGAGACATAAATAGCCAGCGATTGCACCGATCACGGCATCTTGCAGACTAACAGGACTGACTTCGAACAATGCTAGAGCAATGCCAGCCCAAGTTAATGGCAATGTTAATTGATCGGGCAGCAGCATGGTATCGAGATCGATAAACGTCGCTGCGATCAGAATGAAAGTAAAGAATATTAGCGCAATAGTGAAATAGCTGAATCCAAAATGAAACGCAACATAGCCAGAGCAGGCTGCCGTCAGTATTTCTACAAGTGGGTATCTGGCGCTGATTGGGGCGCTACAGTTGTGGCATTTACCTTTAAGAAGTAGCCAACTGATAACCGGGATGTTATCGCGAATGCGAATCGGAGTACCGCACTGTTGGCAAGAGGAGCGGGGTACGCTCAATGTGAGTACTTCTTTAGGTGATTCAATATTGTATTCAGGAAAAGACTCAGCACATTCACGGCGCCATTCCAGCTCCATGATTTTTGGAAGTCGATAGATAACGACATTGAGAAAACTTCCCACGATCAAACCAAAAACCACGGCGAATACAACGAATAACCATGGGTAGTACTGAAATACTTCCATATTTGTCTCTTGAGCGGTGCATCAAACGGCAAGGTGCTGTTTTAATGATTAATTTACAGCCTCCATTTTAGCCTAATACACTCATTAAGTTAAAGATTGGCAGGTACATTGCTGTCACTAATCCACCAACGACCACACCAAGAAAAACGATAATCAGTGGTTCAAGAATCTTACTTAAGTTATCGACGGTGTTATCTACTTCGAATTCATAAATAGTTGCGACTTTATTGAGCATCTCATCAAGCCTGCCTGATTCTTCTCCAATCATCACCATTTGTAGCACTAATTCAGGGAAAACATCGCAGTTACGCATCGCGACATACATTGGCATACCAGCGGCTGTATCACGATAGACCTCTTCTACTGCCAGCTGATAGTGCAGGTTTCCTGATGTTTTGGAGGTGGTTTTTAAACTGGTTAGGATTGGGATACCAGCACTGAAGCTGGTGGCCAGGGTTCGGCTAAATTTAGCAATCGCAGCCTTGGACAACACAGCGCCAAGAACGGGAATTTTCAATATGGCTCGATCCATCATCAAGCGAAAAGAATCAGAACGTTTGACCAGTATTCTTGCTGATATAATTAGGCTAAGTGTCCCAAGAGCGATAAATGAACCCCAATTTTGCATCCACGCAGACAAGTCCAGTACTTGTCTGGTGAACCAAGGTAAATCTGCACCAAACCCAGAAAACATTTTTTCAAACTCGGGGATAACTTGAGTGAGCATGAGATAGGACACGCCGAGCGCAACCAACATAACCATGGCTGGGTAGATCAGGGCTTTGATGACTTTCGCTCTGAGTTCCTCACTTTTTTCACGATAAGTGGCCAGTCGTTCAAAGACTTCTGCCAGATTGCCTGACAGTTCTCCGGTTGCGATGAGGTCAGTATAAAGTGCGTCAAAATGTGTGCTGGCCGTGCGCATTGCTTTCGACATCGGCGTGCCCGCTTCAACCGCTCGAGTTACGCTCATCAAAATAGATTTCATTTCGGCTTTTTTATGGTTATTGGAAACCAGTTTCAAAGCCTGAACGAGTGGGACACCGGTGACCAGCATGGTAGAGATTTGTCGAGTGAAAACGGTGATGTCTTTGCCTTTTACGCGATGACTCAGTTTGGTTAAAAAAGAAATACTGCTTTTTTTGAGCTTTTTGATTTTTATGTGCTGGGCGTTGAGTCGTTCACGTACTTCCACTTCGCTCATGGCCAGCGTTTGCCCAGAAGTTTTTTTCCCTGAGCTATTAATGCCTTTCCAGCGGAAGTTTTTTAGTTGTGGGGTCGTCGTTTTCATAGGCTAAATGGCTGCTAGTTCAAAGTGAAATTAAAAGTAGAGCACGCGCTGCAGTTCGCTAAAGCTTGTGACGCCTTGTTTAAGCTTTTCAATACCTGACATTTGTAGTGTGCTCATCCCGTTACGGATAGCGAGTTTTTCGAGTTGATTTACAGAGGCACCTTTAATCAGTGCTTCGGATAGGGTTTCATCGAAACGCATCACCTCATAGATTCCAGTTCTTCCCGAATAGCCGTGTGTACAGTGGTTACAGCCATTTGGGTTAGCTTGATAAATCTGGTCAGTTGCTTGAATGCCAATATGTTGTAATGCGGCGGTAACCTCTTGAGGCTGTTTACAGTACGGGCAAAGCTTACGGGCTAAGCGCTGGGCAATAATAAGGCTGAGCGACGAGGCGAGGTTAAAGCTTTCAACGCCCATATTCGTTAGGCGGATAACGGTTTCAGCGGCTGAATTTGTGTGGAGTGTCGAGAGGACTAAGTGCCCTGTTTGTGAGGCTTTAATTGCGATCTCTGCTGTGTCCAGATCGCGGATTTCTCCCACCATGACCACATCAGGATCTTGGCGCAGGAAAGAGCGCAGTGCCTCAGCGAACCCAAAGCCAATCTTAGGTTGAACCTGAACCTGATTAATACCGGAGAGATTGATTTCGACCGGGTCTTCAGCCGTGGAAATATTGATTTCTGGTTTATTGAGAATGCTCAGCCCCGTGTACAACGAGACGGTTTTGCCGCTGCCGGTTGGGCCGGTCATTAAAATCATGCCTTGTGGACGACGTAGAGCATCTAAGTACAGCTGCTTTTGCTGGTCACTGTAGCCTAGTTTATCGATATCCAGAGAAGCGGAGCTGCTGTCGAGCAGTCGCAATACGATTTTTTCTCCGAATAGAGTGGGTAAGGTCGACACTCGCATATCAATCGCAGTGTCTTGATTAAGCTTTAACTTTATTCGACCGTCTTGCGGCATACGCATTTCTGCAATATCAAGCTTGGACAGAATTTTGATTCGGGCTGATAAGCGTCGACTTAAATGGCTTGGCGGCTGTTGAGTCTCAATCAGAATACCGTCGCAACGGAGGCGAACTCTATACATCTTTTCATAGGGCTCAAAGTGGATATCGGATGCGCCTTTACGTACCGCATCAAGCAAAATTTGGTTGATATAGCGACTAACCGGTGATTGGTCCTGACTTAAGTCTTCGATGTTATCGATTTCATCAGCACCGACGTCAACCAAATTAGCCAATTCTTCTTGGTTGATCTCTTTTAAGCCCGATTTTTCCTGACCTAACGCACGACCGTACAAACGGCGAATCGCAGCATCAAGCTCCGAAAAATCAGCGATAACTAAGTCGACTTGTAATCCGGTAGCAAAGCGAAAATCATCTTCAGCTTGTTGGTTCGTTGGGTCGGCAATGGCGAGAGTTAACGTCGAAGGCGTTCGCTCCAGTGGCAATGCATGATGACTCGTGATCAGTTCACGCAGCCCCAATTTTTGGCACAGGGCGGTGTAATCATAGTGAGATAAGGATTCGCAGGGTAAACCAAAGGTAGAACTAAGGTGAGTCGCGAGTTCACTAGAGGCGAATATGCCAGAGTTAACTAACGCTTCCGGCATCGAAATACCGGAAGCGTTGACTTGCTCTATTAACGATTCTTCTTGGGAAGGGTTAATCAATCTTGCTTGACGAAGAATCGTTGGGAGATTGGTTAGCATGGATTAATCAGGACAGTAATCAGTCTGAGGTTTTCCGTCTGCGTACTTAGATGAGCTTGACCACTCGATACCGCTTGCAGTGTAGTTTGCTGCCATAATGTATTCCTCATCTTTTGCAATCGGCCCTTTTACTGCTTTAGCTTTAGCAATAACATTTACTCCAGATGTACCTGCAACCGCCACAATGGATATATCGTTTAAGTCTTCAATTTTAGCAGGCACTCCGTTATTAGGAGATATACAGTTTGCTTTAAAAGTAGCTGCATCGGATGCGCTTTCGTGTGCACAAAGTTCTACAGCTAATTTCATTGCGGCAGCTGCTTTAGGAAACTCTGCAAGCGTCGCTTTTTTGGTGTAGTTTTGATATGCAGGAACAGCAAATGCTGCCAAAATCCCAATAATCGCCACCACAATCATTAATTCAATCAGCGTAAAGCCTTGCTGTTTTTTCTGTTTATTTGACTTCATTTTCTCTTCCTTCTCATGAGATAGATAATGCTGTTGCATTGGCACAAGATTATGGAGAGTAAGAAGTGGTGAAAACTGGCAGGCAGCGGGTGATCGAGTCAGATAGATATCTTTAATGCTTAATTACATTTGATATGCAACGAATTGCGATTGATTTGGCTTTTTACGGATAGGAATAAAGGGCCAAAGGGCCCTTTATTTAATGTTTGATTTGTAACTTATTGAATTTTCTTGTTTAATATGGTTTTTGTTAATTGGTTATTTGAAGCGCATCGAAAGATCCATCGCTTTCAGGTGCTTGGTTAGCGCGCCGACAGAGATGTAATCTACGCCAGTTTCTGCGTATTCTGCGATAGTGTCTAAGGTGATGTTGCCAGAGTTTTCTAATGCTGCGCGACCTGCGTTGATTTCTACTGCTTCACGCATCATCTCTTTAGTAAAGTTATCCAGCATGATGATATCCGCACCGGCTTCAATCGCTTCTTTTAACTCGTCTAAGCTTTCTGTTTCTACTTCGACTGGTTTGCCAGGGTTTAACTCTTTCGCTGTTGTGATCGCTTGAGTGATGCCACCGCAGGCAATGATGTGGTTTTCTTTAATCAGGTACGCATCGAATACGCCGATACGGTGGTTGAAGCCACCGCCACAAGCGACGGCGTATTTTAGAGCGCTACGCAGACCCGGAATAGTTTTACGCGTATCTAACAGACGGCACTCGGTGTGCGCGATCTTTTCTGCGTACACGGATGTTGTGGTCGCACAACCAGAAAGCGTCTGAATAAAGTTCATCGCGTTACGCTCGCCAGTAAGCAAGTCACGAGCAGGGCCTGATAAGGTACAAAGTGTCTGGTTTGGTTCAACCTTGTCACCGTCTTGTACATACCACTCGATAGTCACTTTACCGCCCAGCTGTTTAAATACTTCATCTGCCCAAGCCTGACCGCAGAACACACCGTGCTCACGTGTAATGATCGTCGCAGTGTTAACGGCATCTGCAGGGATAAGAGATGCGGTGATATCGTTGTTGATATCCACTGTGCCGCCGAGGTCTTCTTTTAAGGTATCGGCGACGGAGCGAGTGATCTCCAGAGGAAGTTGTTGTTTCAGGTATTCCAGGCGTTCTTGGCTGTTGTGTGTGTTCTTCATCGCAAATCTAGTCTTGAAAGGGAGATGGCAACGAATGATACTCTCCGGTGTCAATAATTTCAGCAGTTAATTTAGGGTCTGTTGATCTTTTGAGCTGATTTTTGCAGCAGTTTGTGGGTTATTTATACAAGGCAGAGGCTTTGAAATGTAGTTGACCTACCTGATAAGACGATAACGCAGTAGAAAGGAGCCACAAACGCTGCCCGACGGGTTCGAGCTGGGCGCCCCCGCTAAAAGCGTTTTACTCTTTGTTGAGAGGTGTTTTGCTTAGAGTGACTAGGCTACAAACAACTAGCCGTCCGCCACTCGCCGCGATTAAAATGCTTTTGACTAGGCGTCCCCATCCGAACAAAATTTAACCGCAAAAGGTCAACAGACCCTACAACTATAGAGGTTGATATGCCCCCAATAATCGAGAATGGCTGGTTGACGCAAGCAAAGCATGTCCCGTCGCCTTTTTTTGATGCTCGTTCAGATACAAATGATATCTCTCTGCTTGTTGTGCATAACATCAGTTTGCCGCCCGGCCAGTTTGGTGGTCCTTATATAGAGGACTTTTTCTGCGGGAAATTGGACCCTAAAGCGCATCCATTTTTTGAAGTAATTCACAAAATGGGGGTTTCGGCTCATTGCTTAATAAAGAGAAATGGCGAGATTGTACAGTTTGTGTCCTTTCTCGATAGAGCATGGCATGCAGGGCAGTCAAGTTTTGCCGGACGAGCTGGATGCAATGACTATTCGATAGGTGTTGAGCTGGAAGGGACTGAGTTTGTCGCATACACAGATGAGCAATATCAGTCACTTGCGGGTTTATCTCAAGCGATTATGTCGCAATACCCTAACATTACCCCTCAACGAATTACTGGCCACCAGTACATCGCCCCGCTAAGAAAAAGTGACCCTGGCTTAAGTTTTGACTGGGTCAAGTATCGACGACTGATTTGAAATTAAGTTGTGATAAATATGTAAATTATAAAAGCTAGAATCAATAAGGCATGGTTTCAACCATGCCTTTTTGTATACAAAAAATAATTACTTTTGTTGAAAATTAACTACATTTTTGTGTGTACAGCGAGGGAAGTGGCCGATATTTGCCCTGATCTTTTTGTCATTTTATGCTTTTACTTTCAAAATGCTCAGCACGTCATTTCCCCACTTGTTTTGTTATTGTAATTGGTAAGACCAATTTTATTGCTGTTTTAACCGTCAATTGTTATCAGAGTGTTTTTGCTAGGCCCGTTCTATGATTTAGGTCAATTTTTGGCTGGACAGTGACGTTTTAATTATGTTAATTTCTGCACCAACTTAAAATTGGTATTACCAATTACCTGCAAGAGTAGAAGAATAATAAATTATGGCTTATCAAAGGATTCGTCAGCCAAAGCTCTCTGATGTTATTGAACAAGAGTTAGAAAGGTTGATTGTGGAAGGAACATTGTCTCCGGGGCAGCAGTTGCCACCAGAGCGCGAACTGGCAAAACAGTTTGATGTTTCTCGTCCGTCGATCCGTGAGGCAATTCAACGCCTTGAAGCTAAGCGTCTTCTTACTCGCCGTCAGGGTGGTGGCACTTTTGTTAGTGAGAACATCTGGAAAAGTTTTTCCGATCCTCTGCTAAATTTATTGTCTAGTCACTCTGAAACTCAGCTGGATTTACTGGAAACGCGCCACGCGATGGAAGGTATTGCAGCTTACTTTGCAGCCGTTCGTGGTACCGAAGAAGATTTTGCTCGAATTCAAGCCTGTCTTGAACGAATCAGCCAAGCGCAATCCAATGATGACGTTGCAGCTGAATCGGCGGAAGTAATGCAGTTCTTAATTGCTTTAACGGAAGCGGCTCACAACGTAGTACTACTGCATATTGTGCGCAGCCTGGCACCTTTGCTTGAGCAAAATATTCTACAGAATTTTAAATTATTGCATCGCCGCCCTGAGGCGGTCGAGAAAGTAAGTAAACACCGAGCTAACATCGTGGATGCGATTGTATCTGGTCAGCCAGAAAAGGCGCGTGAGATGTCACATTCACACTTAGCTTATATTGAAGAAACATTGTTGGATTTGACCAGAGAAGAGTCTCGTCGTGAACGCTCTTTACGTCGAATGCAACAGGGCAATGACTCTTAAAGACGATTTGCTTGTTTTATAGATCCAACCAACAGAAGGATAGATCGCCATGTCTGATATGAAGCATGACGTAGATGCACTGGAAACTCAAGAATGGCTACAAGCACTTGAGTCAGTTGTACGTGAAGAAGGCGTAGAGCGTGCTCAGTTCCTACTTGAGCAAGTTCTAGATAAAGCACGTCTAGACGGTGTTGACATGCCAACTGGAATCACCACGAACTACATCAACACGATTCCAGCAGATCAAGAACCAGCTTACCCAGGTGACACAACACTTGAGCGTCGTATTCGTTCCATCATTCGCTGGAACGCAATCATGATCGTTCTACGTGCATCGAAGAAAGACCTAGAACTAGGCGGCCACATGGCGTCTTTCCAGTCTTCTGCTGCATTCTACGAAACATGTTTCAACCATTTCTTCCGTGCTCCAAACGAGAAGGATGGTGGCGACCTAGTTTACTACCAAGGTCACATTTCTCCAGGTATCTACTCTCGTGCATTCGTTGAAGGCCGTCTAACTGAAGAGCAGCTAGACAACTTCCGTCAAGAAGTAGATGGTAAAGGTATCCCATCATACCCGCACCCTAAACTAATGCCTGAATTCTGGCAGTTCCCAACCGTATCTATGGGTCTAGGTCCGATCTCTGCGATCTACCAAGCTCGTTTCCTTAAGTACCTTGAAGGCCGCGGCATGAAAGATACTTCTGAGCAGCGCGTTTACGCGTTCCTAGGTGACGGTGAGATGGATGAGCCAGAATCACGTGGTGCTATCTCTTTCGCTGCGCGTGAGAAGCTAGACAACCTATGTTTCCTAATCAACTGTAACCTTCAGCGTCTAGACGGCCCTGTAATGGGTAACGGTAAGATCATTCAAGAACTTGAAGGTCTGTTCAAAGGTGCTGGCTGGAACGTAGTTAAAGTAATCTGGGGTAACAACTGGGATTCTCTACTAGCTAAAGATACAACTGGTAAGCTTCTACAGCTTATGAACGAAACAATCGATGGCGATTACCAAACGTTCAAAGCGAAAGACGGTGCATACGTACGTGAGCACTTCTTCGGTAAGTACCCAGAAACAGCTGCACTAGTTGCTGATATGACTGATGACGAAATCTTCGCACTTAAGCGTGGTGGTCACGAGTCTTCTAAGCTATACGCTGCATACAAAAACGCGGCAGACACTAAAGGCCGTCCAACGGTTATCCTAGCTAAGACTGTTAAAGGTTACGGCATGGGTGAAGCGGCTGAAGGTAAGAACATCGCGCACCAAGTTAAGAAGATGGACATGACTCACGTTCTACACCTACGTGATCGTCTAGGTCTACAAGATCTTCTAACTGACGAAGCAGTGAAAGAGCTTCCGTACCTGAAACTTGAAGAAGGTTCAAAAGAGTACGAATACCTACACGCTCGTCGTAAAGCGCTACACGGTTACACGCCTCAGCGTCTACCGAACTTCACTCTAGAACTGATCGTTCCTGAACTAGAAGAATTCAAGCCTCTACTAGAAGAGCAGAAGCGTGACATCTCTTCTACTATGGCATTCGTACGTTCACTGAACGTTCTGCTTAAGAACAAGAACATTGGTAAGAACATCGTTCCTATCATTGCTGACGAAGCACGTACATTCGGTATGGAAGGTCTATTCCGTCAAATCGGTATTTACAACCCGCACGGCCAGACTTACACACCAGAAGACCGTGGCGTTGTTTCTTACTACAAAGAAGCGACTTCAGGTCAGGTTCTACAAGAAGGTATCAACGAGCTAGGTGCTATGTCTTCATGGGTTGCAGCAGCAACTTCATACTCGACAAACGACCTACCAATGATTCCGTTCTACATCTACTACTCTATGTTCGGTTTCCAACGTGTTGGCGACATGGCGTGGATGGCTGGTGACCAACAAGCACGTGGTTTCCTACTAGGTGCAACTGCTGGTCGTACTACACTGAACGGTGAAGGTCTGCAGCACGAAGATGGTCACTCGCACATCATGGCGGGTACAGTTCCTAACTGTATCTCTTACGATCCGACATTCGCTTACGAAGTAGCGGTAATCATGCAAGACGGTATCCGTCGCATGTACGGTGAGCAAGAGAACGTGTTCTACTACCTAACGCTAATGAACGAGAACTACGCAATGCCAGCAATGCCAGAAGGCGCTGAAGAAGGCATTCGTAAGGGTATCTACAAGCTAGAAACTTACACTGGTTCTAAAGGTAAAGTTCAGCTAATGAGCTCTGGTACTATCATGAACGAAGTACGTAAAGCAGCTCAAATCCTTAGCGATGAGTACGGTGTTGCATCTGACGTTTACTCTGTAACGTCATTCAACGAAGTAACTCGCGACGGTCAAGCGGCAGAGCGTTACAACATGCTACACCCAGAAGCGGAAGCGCAAGTACCATACATCCAAACAGTAATGGGTACTGAGCCAGCTATCGCAGCAACTGACTACATGAAGAACTACGCAGAGCAGGTTCGTGCATTCATCCCTGCTGAATCTTTCAAAGTTCTTGGTACTGATGGCTTCGGTCGCTCAGACAGCCGTGAAAACCTACGTCGTCACTTCGAAGTGAACGCAGGTTACGTAGTAGTAGCAGCGCTAACTGAACTAGCGAAACGTGGCGAAGTTGAGAAATCTGTAATTGCTGAAGCAATTAAGAAATTCGACATCGACACTGAAAAAACAAACCCGCTATACGCTTAATTAAGAAGGTAGATAAGAAATGGCAATCGAAATTAATGTACCAGACATCGGTGCGGATGAGGTTGAAGTTACTGAGATTCTTGTAAGCGTTGGCGACAAGGTTGAAGAAGAGCAGTCTCTGATCACTGTTGAAGGCGATAAAGCTTCTATGGAAGTTCCTGCTTCTCAAGCGGGTATCGTTAAAGAAATCAAAGTTGCGGAAGGCGACAAGGTTTCTACTGGTTCTCTAATCATGATTTTCGAAGCCGAGGGTGCAGCTGCTGCTGCACCTGCTCCTGCGGCGGAAGCAGCTCCAGCAGCAGCTCCAGCTCCAGCAGCAGCGGCAGAACTGAAAGAAGTTCACGTACCAGATATCGGTGGTGACGAAGTTGAAGTTACTGAAATCATGGTAGCAATCGGCGACAGCATCGAAGAAGAGCAATCTCTGATCACTGTAGAAGGCGACAAAGCATCTATGGAAGTTCCTGCACCATTCGCAGGTACGCTTAAAGAGATCAAAGTAGCAGCAGGCGATAAAGTATCGACTGGCTCTCTAATCATGGTATTCGAAGTAGCAGGTTCAGGCGCTCCAGCAGCAGCTCCTGCGGCAGTAGAAGCACCAGCGGCAGCAGCTCCAGCAGCATCTGCGGCAAAAGAAGTTAACGTTCCAGATATCGGTGGCGACGAAGTAGAAGTTACTGAAATCATGGTTGGAGTTGGCGATACAGTGGAAGAAGAGCAATCTCTAATCACTGTAGAAGGCGACAAAGCTTCTATGGAAGTTCCTGCACCATTCGCTGGTACTGTTAAAGAAATCAAGATTGCAGCTGGCGACAAAGTGTCTACTGGCTCACTAATCATGGTATTCGAAGTAGCGGGCGCAGCTCCAGCTCCTGCAGCGGCTCCAGCTCAAGCGGCAGCACCTGCAGCAGCGGCTCCTAAAGCAGATGCTCCAGCGGCAGCAGCTCCAGCAGCAACAGGCGATTTCAAAGAGAACGACGAGTACGCTCACGCGTCTCCAGTTGTTCGTCGTCTAGCTCGTGAGTTCGGCGTAAACCTTTCTAAGGTTAAAGGTTCTGGTCGTAAGAGCCGTATCCTGAAAGAAGACGTTCAGAACTACGTGAAAGAAGCGCTTAAGCGTCTTGAGTCTGGTGCAGCAGCATCTGGCAAAGGTGACGGTGCAGCTCTTGGTCTACTACCATGGCCAAAAGTGGACTTCAGCAAGTTCGGTGAGACAGAAGTTCAACCTCTATCTCGCATTAAGAAGATCTCTGGTGCTAACCTACACCGTAACTGGGTAATGATCCCGCACGTTACACAGTGGGATAACGCAGACATCACGGCTCTTGAAGCATTCCGTAAAGAGCAAAACGCGATTGAAGCGAAGAAAGACACTGGCATGAAGATCACTCCACTCGTGTTCATCATGAAAGCAGTTGCTAAAGCACTTGAAGCGTTCCCTGCGTTCAACTCTTCTCTATCAGAAGACGGTGAGAGCCTAATCCTGAAGAAATACGTGAACGTTGGTATCGCAGTAGATACGCCAAACGGTCTGGTTGTTCCTGTATTTAAAGACGTGAACAAGAAAGGCATCTACGAGCTATCTGAAGAGCTAATGGCTGTTTCTAAGAAAGCTCGTGCTGGTAAGCTGACTGCGGCTGACATGCAAGGTGGCTGTTTCACTATCTCTAGCCTTGGCGGCATCGGCGGTACTGCGTTTACTCCAATCGTGAACGCGCCAGAAGTGGGTATCCTAGGTGTATCTAAGTCAGAGATGAAACCGGTATGGAACGGTAAAGAGTTCGAACCGCGTCTACAACTTCCACTGTCTCTATCATACGACCACCGTGTGATCGATGGTGCGGAAGGTGCGCGTTTCATCACTTACCTAAACTCATGTCTATCTGACATTCGTCGTCTAGTTCTTTAATAGAAGTTAGATGTATGAGAGGCGGCAATTTAGCCGCCTCTGCTAATAATAATTACTGAACAATTTGGTTATCGCCCTTATTCACTATGGGGTTTTCACAATCGAATTGTTGTCTAGCTCACAGGCTAAATTGATTTACTTTTCACGCCATTAACATCTCTGTAAACTGTTAGCGGTCTGAAAGTCACTGTTTAAAAAATCTTACTTAAACAAAAAGAATCAAAAATCACTCAGCCTGTTAGGGATAATGACTACAAGAGGTCAAAATGAGCAAAGAAATTAAAGCCCAAGTTGTTGTACTTGGTTCTGGTCCTGCTGGTTACTCTGCAGCATTCCGTTGTGCGGATTTAGGTCTTGAAACTGTACTAGTTGAACGTTACAGCACTCTTGGCGGTGTGTGTCTGAACGTGGGTTGTATCCCATCTAAAGCACTTCTTCACGTTTCTAAAGTAATTGAAGAAGCAAAAGCAATGGCTGATCACGGCGTTGTATTTGGCGAACCGCAAACTGACATCAACAAAATCCGCATCTGGAAAGAAAAAGTTGTTAACCAACTTACTGGCGGCCTAGGTGGCATGGCTAAGATGCGTAACGTAACTGTTGTTAACGGTTACGGTAAGTTTACTGGTCCTAACTCTATCCTTGTAGAAGGTGAAGGCGAGTCAACTGTTGTTAACTTCGACAACGCAATCGTTGCTGCTGGTTCTCGTCCAATCAAACTGCCATTTATCCCGCATGAAGACCCACGTATTTGGGATTCTACTGACGCTCTTGAACTAAAAGAAGTGCCAGAAAAACTACTTATCATGGGTGGTGGTATCATCGGTCTGGAAATGGGTACGGTTTACCACTCTCTAGGTTCTAAAGTTGAAGTTGTTGAGATGTTTGATCAGGTAATCCCTGCAGCAGACAAAGATATCGTTAAGGTTTACACCAAGCGTATCAAAGACAAGTTCAAGCTAATGCTAGAAACGAAAGTAACAGCAGTTGAAGCGAAAGAAGACGGTATCTACGTTTCAATGGAAGGCAAGAAAGCACCTGCTGAAGCAGAGCGCTACGATGCTGTTCTTGTTGCTATCGGTCGTGTACCAAACGGCAAACTGATCGACGGTGAAAAAGCGGGTCTAGAAATCGACGAGCGCGGCTTCATCAACGTTGATAAGCAAATGCGTACTAACGTTCCTCACATCTTCGCGATCGGTGATATCGTTGGTCAACCAATGCTTGCTCATAAAGGCGTGCATGAAGGTCACGTAGCTGCTGAAGTTATCTCTGGTAAGAAGCACTACTTTGACCCTAAAGTTATCCCTTCAATCGCGTACACTGAGCCAGAAGTGGCTTGGGTTGGTAAGACTGAGAAAGAAGCGAAAGACGAAGGCATCAAGTACGAAGTGGCAACATTCCCATGGGCTGCATCAGGTCGTGCGATCGCATCTGACTGTTCAGACGGTATGACTAAGTTAATCTTCGACAAAGAAACTCACCGCGTAATCGGTGGTGCTATCGTTGGTACTAACGGTGGTGAACTACTTGGCGAAATCGGTCTTGCGATCGAGATGGGTTGTGATGCAGAAGATATCGCTCTGACTATCCACGCTCACCCAACTCTACACGAGTCTGTTGGTCTAGCTGCTGAAGTATTTGAAGGTTCTATCACTGACCTTCCAAACAAAAAAGCAGTTAAGAAGAAGTAAGTTTCTTTACTGATTAAATAATAAAAACCGCTGAACATTCAGCGGTTTTTTGTTTTTAACAGCTAAGTTTCAAATACAAAAAAGCCTGGCAGAAGCCAGGCTTTATGATTTTTGGTGTAGACCTTACTGATTGCGATCGTAAATACAAAGCATATCAAGGTATGAACTTACGAGGTTTTTCAGCTCATCTTCACCCTTAAAACGGTTTGCTTGTACAAACAGTGAGTAGCAAATGCCGTGGAACAAGTTAGTCAAATGTTCTGGTTGATGCGTGTTGCAGATTTCACCACGCTCAATTGCTTTGATAAACATGTTCTGTACCAACAGCTGGTTGGTGCGGTTGGTTGACACGAATAGTGGCCAAACTTCGTCGCGTGTCGATGCGCTCCACTCAAACCATACTTTCAGCCAGTGGCAATCTTGATTGACTAACTCAATCATTGCGCTGGTGATGTTGGCAATATTGTCACGAGCGTGTAGGTCTAAATCGATGTTATCTGAAAGGAAGTTCGAGAACTGACGTACTACGTGGTTCAGCACTTCATCAACGAGATCTTCGCGAGTTGGGAAGTAGTTAAAAACGGTAGCAACAGAAACCTGAGCGATTTCAGCGATATCCGCATGACCACCACGGCCAATACCGCGACGCGCAAATACTTCCAACGCGATTTCCATGAGTTGTTGTTTACGCTTAATAGGGGAAAGCCTAGTACGGGCTCTCTTTGCAATTGAGTCCATTATATTTACCTTGCCATTTTCGTTGAATGGGGGGAAAACCCCCTAATTGATTATTTTAATAATTGCTTAAAGCAAGTGATGAGTGTAATGGTGCATATACTCAAGGTCAACATTTGTTGTGTAATTTGTAGACAGTAATGCCCTGATTGTTGATGCTTTTCGTCATAATATGGTGAAAATACGGTTACGCTCCCAAGAAAATCGGGAAAGGGTTGTGGCTTTCAACACAATGAACGTGGTGATACACTACGCGCCGTAAGATTAGGTGATCGTTTGCGCGCGATTGACCTTAACCCACCAAATAAATTGAGCAGAGTATGAAACATACAGTAGAAGTCATGATTTCTGAGGAAGTCGTTCAGGATCGAGTTCGTGAAATAGGCAAGCAAATTACTGAGCGTTACCAAGGTAGCGAAGATCTGGTTTTGGTTGGCTTATTGCGTGGTTCATTTGTTTTTATGGCCGACTTAGCCCGTGCCATTGATCTGACTCATCAAGTCGATTTCATGACGGCTTCAAGTTACGGCAATACGATGGAAAGCTCACGTGATGTTCGTATCCTGAAAGATCTGGATGACGATATCAAAGGCAAAGATGTGTTGCTTGTTGAAGACATTATCGATACCGGTAATACGCTGAACAAGATTCGTGAGATCCTGTCGCTGCGTGAGCCAAAATCTATCGCAATCTGTACCTTGTTGGATAAACCATCTCGCCGTGAAGTGAACGTGCCAGTTGACTGGATTGGCTTTGAAATTCCGGATGAGTTTGTGGTTGGTGTAGGTATTGATTACGCTCAGAAATACCGTCACTTACCATTTATCGGTAAAGTTGTGCCTCAAGAATAAGCACAAGTCCATTATCGGATTATAAAAAATCAGATAGAAAAAACGCCCATTTCGAAATGGGCGTTTTTTGTTTAATCAACTTGTCGTATTAGCGACACAGCAGCTTGTTCTCGGAGTTTAAAATCGTCGACAAGGCTGTTTTGTACGACTCTTCAACGGTTTCTTTAGAGTTAGAGCGAATACCCAGATACTCTAAACGACCGTCTTCAATACCATAAACAAAGCCGTGAATCTCAACGTCTTGTCCGCGCTCCCATGCATTTTGCATGATGGTTGAATTACCCAAGTTATAAACTTGTTCGGCAACGTTAAGTTCACCTAGTTTATCGGCACGATCTTCCAGAGGCATTTGATCCAGATAGGTGCGATGTTTGAAGTAAATATCACGAATGTGCAATAACCAGTTATTGATCAAACCGAGTTGCGGATTATCAATTGCAGCGTTAACACCGCCACAACCGTAGTGACCACATACGATAATGTGTTTTACTTTGAGAACGTCAACGGCATATTGAACAACAGAAAGGCAGTTTAGGTCTGTGTGGATGACTTGGTTTGCAACATTACGGTGAACAAATAACTCTCCTGAGTAAAGGCCGGTTAATCGTTCTGCTGGTACGCGGCTGTCTGAACAACCAATCCATAGAAAATCGGGTTTCTGGCCCTCTGCGAGCTTAGCGAAATATTCAGGGCGATCAGACTTAATTTCTTCTGACCATTTTGAATTATTCTCAAATAATTGTTTAATTTCCGGCATCTTGCAAATAACTTCCCTTAAATGACAAAAGCACTGATAGCTCTGCTATTCAAATATAGCAAGCGATCAGAATTTCAACTATACACAATGTTACAATTTCGATCCCGTTAAATATTCGTCAGACAGGACTCATCTGACGTGTTCTTACCAATAAATTCGTACAATTGAGCTCGTTTATTTATCTCCCTTCAAAGCCCATGAAATAGTTATGGTTTAAGGGAGAATGTCACTGGTTACAGTGATGAGTTTGGTTTGATATTAATGCAAGGGAATTAAGTGTTGTTCGGGAATCGATTTGAGGATATCAATTTCAAAGGGGACATCTTTGGTGGTGTCACTACGGCAATTATCTCGCTGCCTTTGGCTTTAGCATTTGGTGTCGCTTCAGGAGCTGGCGCAGAAGCTGGCTTATGGGGTGCGATCATGGTGGGTTTGTTTGCTTCTCTGTTTGGTGGTTCTAATACGCTGATATCAGAACCGACCGGGCCGATGACCGTCATTATGACCGCTGTATTGACTAGCATGATGGTGAAATATCCGGAAACAGGGATGGCGATGACGTTTACTGTCGTCATGATGGCTGGTGCATTTCAGATTTTGCTAGGGACACTTAAGCTGGGTAAATACGTTACCTTAATGCCTTACAGTGTGATTTCCGGCTTTATGTCTGGCATTGGTGTCATACTGATTATCCTGCAATTATCTCCTCTGCTGGGACATGCAGCGCCTTCAGGTGGGGTGCTAGGGACACTATCCGCATTACCAGAGACTATCTCTAACCTGAAGTTTAGTGAGCTGTTTTTGGGCTTGCTGACGCTAGGTATTCTGTTTTTCTTCCCCAAGCAATATCGCAAGTATGTCCCTGCTCAGCTGGTGGCACTGGTTGCTGTAACCTTATTGTCGGTGATGCTGTTTGATACGGATGACATTCGCCGTATTGGTGAAATCCCAGCAGGCCTGCCTTCGTTGGTGGCACCACACATTAATCCAGACATGTTTGTTGAGATGGTTATCGATGCGCTGGTCCTGGGTACCCTTGGCTGCATCGATACACTACTGACGGCGGTTATCGGTGACTCGCTTACGCGTAAAGAACATGATTCTGATAAAGAACTGCGTGGTCAGGGCTTAGCAAATATGATTTCCGGATTGTTTGGTGCGCTACCGGGTGCGGGGGCGACGATGGGAACCGTGACCAACATTCAGGTTGGTGCGCGCTCACCGTTATCTGGTGTGGTACGTGCGCTGATGCTGGCATTAGTCGTATTGGTTGCGGGCGGGCTGACCGAGCCAATTCCAATGGCGGTACTGGCTGGTATTGCGGTGTATGTCGGATTTAATATTCTCGACTGGAGCTTTATTCAACGTGCTCACAAGGTCAGTTTTTCGGGTATGGCGGTGATGTACGGGGTGATGCTACTGACCGTATTCGTCGATTTGATTGTTGCGGTCGGGCTTGGGGTGTTTATCTCCAACATCATTATTATCGAACGCCTGAGTCGTGAGCAGGCTCGCCAAGTTAAAGCCATTAGTGATGCCGATGAAGATGATGTGCCTCTAACAGACAGTGAAAGAGGACTATTGGATCGAGCCAACGGCACGGTTCTGTTCTTCTACCTTTCCGGGCCAATGATCTTTAGCGTATCAAAAGCGATTTCTCGTCAGCACTCAAGTATTGCCGATTATGAAGTGATGATTCTGGATCTCACGGATGTACCAATGATTGATGTGACCGTGGGGTTAGCACTGGAAAACGCGATAAAAGATGCGCTGGATGCGAATTGTGAAGTGTATCTGTTGTGCCCAAATCAACATACGCGTGAACAACTAGAAAAGTTCCACGTGATCGATCTGGTTCCTGCTGCCAACATTTATCGATTCCGCTATGAAGCTTTGAACGCCGCAGTTGCGCATGTTGAGGAAGCACAATACCAACGCATTACTGCGTAATTCACCCAGTTTCTATTTTCAGCTCTGCCAAGCCTTTTGGCAGAGCTCGTTATCTTACCGTCTGTTCCAGACCTCATTTCCCTCTGTTATCGACTCTCCAACGCTCAGAAAACCATTAATTTACTGTGGATAACACGTACAAGTTTATCGAAAGGTTTAATTGTAATCATCGTTATTCAACGATAAACTAATAATCCTTCACTGCAATACCGAAAGATGTTTCTGGGGCATCGGCTCTTAATCGTTCAAATACACTCACTTGGTATCAGCAATCACGAATTACAACAGACGGCAATCAACTACGCTATGTACGCATTAGAAATCGAACAGCTACGTAAAACGTACGCAGGCGGCTTTGAGGCGTTAAAAGGCATCAGTCTACAAGTTAAACAAGGTGACTTTTACGCGCTTCTCGGCCCAAATGGGGCAGGGAAATCAACCACAATCGGTATTATCGCTTCGCTTGTCAACAAAACTTCTGGAACCACCAAAGTTTTTGGTTATGACATCGACACCGACCTTGAATTAGCGAAACAAAATTTAGGTCTGGTTCCTCAGGAGTTCAACTTCAACCAATTTGAATCGGTTGAGCAAATCGTTATTCAACAAGCAGGGTATTACGGCGTACCAAAAGCGGTTGCAAAAGAGCGTGCACAGAAGTACCTGACTCAACTTGACCTTTGGGACAAGCGTGCAGAGGCCGCTCGTAATCTATCAGGCGGTATGAAGCGTCGACTAATGATAGCCCGAGCGCTAATGCATGAACCAAAATTACTGATCCTGGATGAGCCAACGGCTGGCGTGGATATCGAATTGCGCCGCTCAATGTGGGAATTCCTTAAAAAGATTAACGCTCAAGGTATCACGATTATTCTGACCACTCACTACCTTGAAGAAGCGGAAATGCTTTGTCGAAACATCGGTATTATTAATCGCGGTGAGCTGATCGAGAACACTACGATGAAAGGCTTGTTGTCTAAACTGCAAGTCGAGACGTTTGTCCTGGACGTTGAGAATGAAAGCTGTCTTCAGCCTCTTGATGGCGTCATTTCTCAAACATTGAGAGAAGGCTCTCTAGAAATTGAGCTTGAGAAGTCGGAAGGCTTGAACCATGTGTTTACTCAGTTAACTGAGCAAGGTGTAAGAGTACTGTCGATGCGTAATAAGGCTAACCGCTTGGAAGAGTTGTTTGTCCGTATTGTTCGCGAGCAGAGTTAAGGAAACGATATGTATCATATTTATTGGACAGCTTTTGTCAGTTTGCTGGGTAAAGAGATCAATCGCTTTACGCGTATTTGGGTACAAACCTTAGTTCCGCCAGTGATTACCATGTGCTTGTATTTCATTATCTTTGGTAATCTTATTGGTTCGCGTATCGGTCAGATGAACGGATTTAGTTATATGGAATACATTGTTCCTGGCTTAATCATGATGTCGGTCATTACCAATTCATACTCGAACGTCGCTTCATCATTTTTCAGTGCAAAAATGCAGAAAAACATCGAAGAATTGCTTGTGGCTCCGGTGCCTAACTATGTCATTATCGCGGGTTATGTCATGGGTGGGGTTACCCGAGGCTTGTTGGTTGGCACCTTTGTCACATTCGTCTCGCTATTCTTTGTTGATTTGAATGTGGATCATTGGGGAATTATATTCCTGACCGTATTTATGACTTCGGTTGTTTTTGCGTTAGGTGGATTAATCAACGCTGTATTTGCTAAGACGTTTGATGATATTTCTATTGTCCCTACGTTTGTCCTGACGCCATTAACCTACTTAGGTGGGGTTTTCTATTCGATCAGCCTGTTACCAGAGTTTTGGCAGGGCGTGTCAAAAATCAATCCGATCGTCTATATGGTCAACGCTTTCCGTTATGGATTTTTGGGCGTATCGGATGTGGGCATCGTGACATCTTTTAGTGTACTAGGGGTTTTTGTTGTATTGCTGTATGCAGTGGCGCATTACTTAGTAACCAAAGGTAAAGGTTTACGCACCTAAACTTTACCGATGAAGTGACAACAAAAAAGGTCGACTCGAAGTCGACCTTTTGTTTTTACTTTTGCTTGCTAGGCATCATTTGACTTGCCATCGCTTGATTCTGAATTATCTTTAGCTTCAATAACCATATCGACGGTTTGATTGTCGATCAGGCGAACATTACCTAAAAATGCTGACATCAGAATAACGGCTTGTGCTGTGTCTGCTGTTATCACATCTAAGGTGCGAGCATCACGGATAAATATTTCATCCGGATGTAACCCCGCAGCTCTGAGCTGATCACTTGCATCTTCAATGATTGAAGCGTAATCATCACGCCCGCCACGCATTGCACTGCTAATCCAACGCATGGTACGTGCAAGCACTGGTGCACGCTGACGTTGATCAAGCGTAAGTAGACCATTGCGAGAGCTCATCGCAAGCCCGTCCATTTCACGAACGGTCGGTACGCCTACGATTTCAATATCCATTGCCAGGTCATCAACCATCTTGCGAATAACAGCAAGTTGCTGGAAGTCTTTTTCGCCAAAACAAGCCAGATCTGGTTGGACAATATTAAATAACTTATTGACGATAGTCGTCACGCCGCGGAAGTGACCCGGACGAGAGGCACCTTCTAAAGTGGTCGAAAGACCAGGTACATCGACAAAAGTCTGCTTATCTAATCCTTCTGGGTAGATAATCTCCGGTGTTGGAGTGAACACTAGCTCAACCCCTTCAGCGGAGAGCTTGCTGAGGTCTTCATCCAATGTTCGCGGGTAGTTACTTAAATCGTCGGCACGTTCAAACTGCATCGGGTTAACAAAGATGCTTACGACAACCACATCAGCGTATTCGCGAGCTTTACGAACAAGTGTTAAATGACCGTCATGAAGATTGCCCATGGTTGGGACAAACGCGATTTTACGTCCTTCACGCTTATAGGTTTTTACCTGTTCACGAACCGCTGAAATTTCCGCAAAAGTTTGCATTCACTTATCCTCTAAGCAATGGTATGTGCATCGTCTGGGAATACACCGTTTGCAACATCTTCCATGTATTTTGCAACGGCTTTGCGCATATCACCTGTTTCTGCAAGAAAGTTTTTGGAGAATTTAGGCATGTAGTTGGCAGAAATACCAAACATATCATGCATGACAAGAATTTGACCGTCAGTCGCATTACCTGCACCGATACCGATGACTGGTACGTCAAGCAACTGGGTGATGCGTTCTGCTAAAGCTGCAGGAACACATTCTAGTAGGATAATTTGAGCACCCGCTTCTTGAAGCGCCAGTGCGTCTTTGACCATGCGATCCGCATTTTCCTGCTCGCGACCTTGTACTTTATAGCCACCGAAGATGTTTACAGACTGAGGCGTCAGACCCAGGTGAGCACAGACAGGAACCGCACGTTCAGTAAGCATTTTAACGGTATCAACTAACCAATCACCGCCTTCGATCTTCACCATGTTTGCGCCAGCACGCATGATTTTTGCTGCATTTTCGCAGGCTTGCTCTGGCGTTGCGTAGCTCATGAATGGCATATCAGACATCAGCAAACAGTTTGGGCTACCAGCACGAACGCAGCGAGTGTGGTATACGATATCTTCTACGGTGACTGGCAGCGTATCGTTTTCGCCTTGAAGCACCATGCCTAGTGAGTCACCCACTAGTAGAACTGGCATTTCCTGGCTTTCAAAAAGTTGGGCAAAACTTGCATCGTAAGCTGTTGAAGTAGCAAATTTACGACCTTCTCGTTTGCACTTAATAAGGTCGTTAATGGTCATTTTTTTCATTGTTTTATCCTTACTAGGAGTTGGCTATGACTGCCAAATATTGAGGCCGTTTCTATCTACTTGATTCAGTAGTGAAGAGACCTCGGTCCCATCAGGGAGTTGTAAACTTGGTGCAATTTCCGCAAGAGGGTAGAGCACGAACTCGCGCTCTTTCATTCCGTAGTGAGGAATGGTCAGTCTTTCGGAATTAATCACCTCATTGCCGTAAAGTACAATGTCGAGATCCAATGTTCTTGGCCCCCAACGCTCATCTTTACGGACACGCCCTTGCTCTTGCTCGATCGCTTGGGTGCAATCAAGCAGTTGCAAAGGCGTCAAATTGGTTTGAATCGCCACGACCGCATTAATGTAATCCGGCTGATTTTGTGGCCCCATAGGCGTGCTGCTGTAAAGCTGTGAAGCTTTCACAAATTTTGATTCAGGCAGTGTTTTTAGCGCTTCGATCGCTTGTTTAGCTTGGCTGACAGGATCAGCCAAGTTGCTGCCTACCGCAATGTACGCTGTGATCATGACTTCGGCTTACTCTTTTTCTTGCGATAGGTTTTACGGCGACGCTGGCCTTTCGGCGCTTGGTCGTCGAGATCACCAGCCATTGCCTGGCGCATTTCTCGGCCTGCATTTTGGAAAGTTTCCCACCACTTGGCAAGCTTCTCTGTCTCTCCGCCTTCAATTTCGCCACGCATTTCAAGAAAGTCGTAACCCGCGCGGAACTTGTTTAATTCCATAAGGCGTGAGGCACGCTTACCATTGCGTCGTGGCAGGCGTAATTGCAGTTGCCAAATCTCGCGAATAGTCGCAGTGTGACGTCGTGGGATCGCAATTGTGCGAACCTGTTCATCAAGAATGATGTTACTGGCTTCCATGATGGCATCGTAATAACCAAGATGGCGTTGTTCCATCAGTTTCTCGGCAACGGCACACAGTGGATACCACAGCATCGCTGCGAACATAAATGCAGGGTTGATGCGTTTGCCTTCTTCAATTCGCATATCTGTAGAATCGAGGACCAAATCGAGCATCTGTTCGGTATGAGATGAGTAATCTTCAGTGAAGTGCTCAGAAATCGTCGGGAAAAGCTGTTGGAATAAGTTGTATTCGCGCAGCAGGTGGTAGGTTTCTAAACCTTGACCAGACTGTAACAGCTTTAAAGATTCTTCGAAAAGACGCGCAGATGGGATGTCACGCAATAGCGTCGACATTTCTTCGATTGGCGCTGCGGTGTCTTCTTCAATATCAAAGTCGAGCTTAACGGCGAAACGAATCGCACGCAGCATGCGCACCGGGTCTTCACGGTAGCGAGTTTCTGGATCACCAATCAGGCGAATCAGACGATCTTCTAAATCCTCGATACCACGAGCATAATCGTGAATTGAGTAATCCGCGATGTTGTAGTACATCGAGTTGATCGTGAAATCGCGACGTTCAGCATCTTCATCGATGGTGCCGTACACGTTGTCGCGTAGCAGCATGCCTTCTTTTGATTGCTGAGAAATACTTTTGTTTTTCTGCTCTTGATGGTGGCCACGGAAGGTCGCGACTTCAATGATGTCACGGCCAAACATGATGTGAGCCAAGCGGAAACGACGCCCAATCAAGCGGCAGTTTCTGAATAGCTGTTTTATTTGCTCTGGTGTTGCATTGGTCGCAATATCAAAGTCTTTTGGTCTCTGTCCAAGCAGTAAATCTCGAACCCCGCCACCCACAAGAAAAGCATCGAAACCAGCACCATTAAGGCGGTACAGTACCTTCAGTGCATTGTCACTGATCTGCTTACGCGAAATGTTGTGCTCTTCACGAGTTATTACATTGAGAGCGAGCTCTGGGATTGTGGCAGGTTCGCTTGGTGTATAGTCGTTTGTATTCATGTGCATCTGGCAATAACTGGGTTTAATCCAATTTTGCTTTGGTTAGTTTTGGTGCCCTCGGGCAGATTTGCGGCTAATGATAGCACTACACAGCGCCATTTGAGAATCATGCTGTGATTTCGATCTCTGTTGGTAGCTGTTCTAACTGCCAGTTCTCGCTGCCCCAGCGAAGGATATTCGTAATATCTGAGGCGCGTATTTCTTCTGGTATATCAAAGCCTAAAAACGTCATCGCTTTTAGTAGTGCTGGCTTCGGATTGTCAATATCAATAGCCGTCGCGTGATTTTGTTTCGACAGTTTATTGCCGTTGTCATCTATCGCCAATGGTAAGTGCAAGTAACTGACTTCAGGTTGCCCCAGAATTTGGTACAAGCTGATTTGGCGCCCAGTCGGTTCGATTAAATCTGCGCCGCGAACAACTTCAGTGACCCCTTGGTCGATATCATCCAATACTACCGCAAGATTATAAGCAAATAAGCCATCTCGACGTTTAATAATGAAATCTTCATTAACCAGTTGTTCTGGAATCTGAATAGTTCCATGTTTCAGGTCGAAGAAACTGGCGATAGGTTTGGTCATTTTTAGGCGTATTGCGCCTTCTTTCAAGTTTTTATCTCGGCAAGTGCCCGGATAAAATCCACCATGCTGCTTAATTTGCTTGCGTGTACACTGGCAATAATACGCGTCACCATTTTCTAGCCAAGTATCTATTTGAGCCTGGTAGAGATGATGACGCTGACTCTGGTAAACCACCTCGCCATCCCAATGCAATTGGTAAGCTTGCAGTGCTTCCAGAATGGCTTGTGTTGCGCCGGGCATTTCCCTTGGAGGATCGAGGTCTTCTATGCGAACTAACCATGATCCATGGTTAGCTTTTGCCTGAAAATAACTGCCAAGGGCGGCTACCAGTGAGCCAAAATGCAGTGGCCCTGAAGGAGATGGGGCGAATCGGCCAACATAGCTTGTCATGTGTGTGAATCTCGAACAGATAAGCCAAAACAAAAAGGGAGCCAGAGCTCCCTTCCATAATCAAAATGCGTGGTGATTAGCCTTGCATCTGCTTTTCTTTGATTTCTGCAAGTGTTTTACAGTCGATACAAAGATCGGCAGTTGGGCGTGCTTCAAGACGGCGAATGCCGATCTCTACGCCACAAGACTCACAAAAGCCGAAGTCATCTTCTTCGATTTTGTCTAACGTCTTTTCAATCTTCTTGATCAAACGGCGCTCACGATCACGATTACGCAGTTCTAGGCTGAACTCTTCCTCTTGAGAGGCGCGGTCCACTGGATCAGGGAAGTTTGCTGCTTCGTCCTGCATATGGTGAACAGTACGGTCCACTTCAGATCTTAGCTGATCACGCCAAGCCGTTAGGATTTTCGTAAAGTGTTCAACCTGCTCTGGTGACATGTATTCTTCACCAGGTTTTTCCTGATATGGCTCCACGCCTGCAATGGCTAGGATGCCAATCGTTTTTTTCTTTGATTCTGGCATACAGCATCTCCTACTTACACCTAGTCAACTGCTTCGCAGTCTATTTAAGGCGGGTATCTATAGCAAAAAGAGGCGGTGCAGGCAAATACTGATTTGCAATCTTATCGTCAATGTGAAGATAACATCATTTTTTCTCTAAATTGATGAAATCAACAGCGGAAATTAGCGATATGTCAGTACTGCTTAGTTCAGCTTTATAGCAGAGAACTTCGACTCCAGCGTCTTGTGCTTGTTTGAGTAATTGTGAATATTTTGCGTCTATATGGTGTGCCGCAGATACTTTTTCAATACCCGAATGTAAAACAGTAAATAAAAGTATGGCTCTACTTCCATTTTGTGCCATTTCTGTGAGCTCTCTCAGGTGCTTTTGTCCTCGAGTAGTGACTGCATCGGGGAAGTATCCTTGCCCATCCGAGTGAGTTTCATCAAGAAGAGTGACGCTTTTCACTTCTATATAACACTTTGGTTTATCACTTGCGCTGAGCAAGATATCAATTCGGCTATTTTCATTGCCATATTTCACTTCAGTTTGAAGTGTGTCATAACCGCAAAGTTCTGAAATGACGTTATTTTCAATCGCCTCAACCGCTAATTGGTTGGCACGCGCGGTATTGATACAAATACGATGGCCGAGCTTGGTTTCACTGAGCTCCCAGCTATTAGGGTATTTACGCTTGGGATTATCGGATGTTGAGTACCAAACTTTATTACCAGGTGTAGCACAGCCAGTCATTGCGCCTGTGTTGGCACAATGGATGGTGCGAATTTCACCGTTATCAAGCTCAATATCGGCAAGGAAGCGTTTATAGCGTTTAAGTAGAGTCGCTGACTCTAAAGCGGGTTCGAAATGCATTTTGCTTATTTAGACAGGAATGTTTTTATGTACAATGTTGCCATCATTACACCATAAGGTATTTCCTTTGTCACAATTGCCGATTGAAGCCGTGATGCCTCAGTTACTTGCCGCGGTCAAAAACCAACATCAGGTCATCCTAAAAGCTGCGCCAGGTGCAGGTAAGTCGACTTACTTTCCTCTCCAACTTATTAAGCACAAATTGGTGACTGGCAAAATTATTATGCTGGAACCAAGACGACTGGCAGCCCGCAATATTGCTCGTTATTTGTCTGAACAACTAGGGGAGCAAGTGGGGCAAAGTGTCGGGTATCGTGTTCGCGGTGAGACAAAGGTAAGCGCTATAACGCAATTGGAGATCGTGACGGAAGGGATCATGACGCGCATGATCCAAAATGACCCTGAACTGGATGGTGTCGATCTACTGATTTTTGATGAATTTCATGAGCGCAGTATTCATGCGGATACGGCGTTGGCATTCAGTTTAGAAGTTCAGGAAGCGCTGCGCGATGATCTTAAGCTGGTGGTGATGTCGGCAACGCTCGATCAAGATGCTTTGCAAGCGTTGCTACCCGAAGCGAGTTTTATTGAATCAGAAGGGCGCAGTTTTGATGTTGAAACGCGCTACGCACCGCTCGCCGTTAATGATCATCTTCCCGTTGTTATGGCCAAAACGATTGAGAGTCTGATCAATAAAGAGTCAGGCTCTTTACTGGCTTTTCTACCCGGCGTTGCTGCAATAAAACAGGTTGAAGAACGTTTATCGCATTTGCCAACGGAAGTCGAAGTGTGCCCACTATACGGCCAGCTTAGCTTTGCTGAGCAGCAAAAAGCGATCTCTCTGGCGGTAAAGGGGAAACGTAAAGTCGTGCTGGCAACAAACATCGCGGAAACGTCCCTGACTATTGAAGGGATTCGCCTTGTTGTGGATTCTGGTTTAGAGCGTATCGCACGTTTTGAACTCAAGAATGGTCTCACCCGTCTGGAGCAGGTTCGTATTGCCCAGTCTTCGGCGATACAGAGGCTGGGGCGAGCTGGCCGAATCGAAGAGGGGATTTGTGTTCGCCTCTATTCTGAAAGTCAGTTCAAACAGCAACCGACGGTACCGCAGCCTGAAATTCTGCATTCTGATCTGGCGAGTTTGGTTATGGAGCTGGCTTTTTGGGGCGCGAGTGATATTCAGGACCTAAAATGGCTCAATATTCCCTCTCAAGCCGCTTTGAATCAGGCGAAGCAACTGTTAGTTTCACTTGGGCTTTTAATTGAACAAGGTCAATTGACGGCGGATGGCAGACAGGCTCATGAGCTTGGTGTGGAACCTCGCGCGGCTGCAATGTTGATAAAATCTTCGCTGCACAGTGAGAAGATGTTAAATACTGCGCTTGCAGCGGTCGCCCTTATAGAAGAGCCAGAAAGAAATGTCACCAATATTGCCCATAGCTTGCATCGCTGGGTAACAGGAACACATCCGAAAAGGTCGTTGTTGCTTAAACGCGCGCAATCTTTGTCTCACAAGCTGGATGGTGCCTTTTCCGTTGCTGGTGTCGATGAGAGTTTGTTGCCGCTGGTGTTGAGCCTGGCGTTTCCGGATCGTATTGCTCAGCAACGCAGTAATCAATATGGTCGCTTCACGCTATCGAATGGTCACGGTGCGGAATGTCGCCCCGACGATACCTTAGGCGCCAGCGAGTATTTAGTTGCGGTTGATCTTATGCGTTCACATTCCAATTCGAGTCAAATTCATTTGGCGTGTGAATTGGACGTCAACTTACTGCAAACTACGTTTAAGTCGCTATTTTCCTCTGAAGAACTGGTGGATTGGGACGAAAAAAGAGGGCGTTTAATCGCGCAGCGGCAACAAAAGCTCGGTCAGTTGGTGATAGAGCGTGAGTCGTTGCCAAGCCCGGGCAAAGAAAAAATGACACAAGCTTTACTCACTTATGTCCGCCGTCAGGGATTGAGCAGTCTAAACTGGACACCGGCATCGGAAAGCTTGCTTGAGCGTATTCGCTGCGCAATAGACTGGCTTCCAGAGCAACCTTGGCCATGTTTTGATAACGAGAGTTTGCTTGAATCATTGGAAGAGTGGTTGGAGCCGTACATGGCGTCCGTATCGTCGGTAAAAGATCTGAATAAGGTTAATTTGACGGAAGCTTTGAATGCGCGTTTAGGCTGGCCCTTAAATCAGAATATTGATGAGTGGCTACCTGAGCACTACCAGCTACCGACAGGTACAAAGAAACGTATTCGATATCAATACGGTCATGAGCCTGTGTTATCAGTCAGAATGCAGGAAGTATTTGGCGAAAGCACATCGCCAACCGTTGCTTTAGGGCGTAAACCTTTAGTGCTGGAGTTACTTTCTCCCGCGCAGCGTCCATTGCAAGTGACCACCGACCTCGCTGCGTTCTGGAAAGGCAGTTATAAAGACGTACAGAAAGAGATGAAAGGGCGCTACCCAAAACACGTTTGGCCAGACGATCCTGCCAGCCATGTAGCGACAACGAAAACCAAAAGACAATTGAATAATGACTAACAGTAAAAAGCCAAGCACAAAAAAAGCGCCTGCGAAGAAAAAAACAGCAGCGAAAAGTACGGCAACACGTACTAAACGTACTTCGGGTAAAAAGCCGGACAATGGCAAACGTTCGTGGTTGAAAACGTTGTGGTCGTTTGGCTGGAAAGCGAGTATTGCGCTGGCTGCGGTATTGTTGTTTATCGGGATCTATTTAGATAGCGTGGTAAAGGAGCGTTTTGATGGCCAGCTATTTGAACTGCCAACCGTTGTTTACGCACGAATCCTGAATTTGAGTCCAGGTGAAAATATCTCCATCAAAGAGCTGCGTAATGAACTAGATGTACTCAGCTATCGAAAGGTGAGCACGCCGCGTTATCCGGGGGAATATTCTTCGTCTTCTACCCGCATCGAATTAATTCGTCGTCCATTTGAATTCGCCGATGGCCCTGAACCAGATCGCCACGTGATGCTGCATTTCACTGACGGTGGTTTACAGCGCATTCAGTCTTTGGAATCCAGAGGGGATCTTGGCTATTTGCGCCTTGAACCTAAGATGCTGGGTATGCTGGAGAAAGATCAGGACGAGCAACGACTGTTTTTACGCCGAGACCAGTTCCCGGAAATTTTGGTGGATGCGCTACTGGCTACTGAAGATCGAAACTTCTATCAACATGACGGGGTTTCTCCGCTGGCCATTGGGCGCGCGCTTGTGGCTAATATTAAGGCTGGCCGCACGGTCCAGGGCGGCAGTACACTGACTCAGCAGTTGGCGAAAAACCTGTTTTTGACCCGAGACAAAACATTGTGGCGAAAGCTACGTGAAGCCTACATTGCGTTAATTCTGGATTATCGCTACAGCAAAGATCGTATTCTGGAAGCGTACTTAAACGAAGTGTATTTAGGGCAAAGTGGTGGTGAAGCGATCCATGGCTTTGGTTTAGCGTCTCGTTACTACTTTGGCCAGCCGATCAGTGAGCTACGCGTCGATCAACTTGCCATGTTAGTCGGAATGGTCAAAGGACCGTCTTATTACAACCCTATTCGCTATCCAGAGCGAACCAAAGATCGCCGTGACTTGGTGCTACGTCTGTTAATGCAACAAAATCTACTGACGGCACAAGAATATGATCAAGCAGCCAGTCGTCCACTTGATACGCAAAGTAATCCGCGCATTGCCAGCCGTCAGCCTGCTTACTTCCAGCAATTGAACATCGAGCTGAAAGAAAAAGTCGGTGAACGTTTTAAAGCGGAAACAGGATTAAGAGTCTTCACCTCACTTGATCCGGTATCGCAAAGCAAAATGGAAAAAGCCATCGCGAAAAAGATCCCAGAGTTGGCGAAGCGCGGTGGTAAAGATCTCGAAGCAGCCGCGGTGGCAGTTGACCGCCACAGTGGTGAAATCCGTGCGATGGTTGGCGGTAAGCGAGCGGGTTATGATGGTTTTAACCGAGCACTGAATGCGAGCCGTCCTATTGGTTCTTTGGTGAAGCCAGCGATTTACCTGACTGCACTGGAGCAACCAGAAAAATACAACCTGGGAACAACGCTGCATGACACGCCGCTAAGTCTGAAAGGCAGTGAAGGTACGGTTTGGACACCGCGTAACTACGATCGTAAATATCGTGGCGATGTGCCACTGTACCTTGCGTTAGCGAAGTCGCTTAATGTACCAACAGTGCGTTTGGGTATGGAGCTAGGTATTCCTGAAGTGACGAATACGTTAGAGCGCTTAGGCGTAAGCAAAAATGAAATCCGCCCAGTGCCTTCTATGTTCCTTGGCGCGTTTTCATTGACGCCGCTTGAGGTGGCTCAGATGTACCAGACTCTGACAAACTCTGGCAAACGAGCAAGGTTAACAGCACTTCGCTCAGTCATTGATATGGAAGGAAATGTTCTGTACCAATCACTTCCTCGCTCGTCTCGTGAGGTTGATGAACAGGCGGCCTGGCTCACCACTTACGCGATGAAACAAGGCGTTGCTCAGGGAACAGGGCGCTATTTGCAGAATCAATTTTCTTGGGCTGCATTGGCTGGTAAAACAGGTACTAGTAATGATACCCGCGACAGTTGGTTTGTGGGCGTGGACGGTCGAGAAGTTACCACTATCTGGCTGGGCCGTGATGATAACAAACCAACCAATCTAACCGGCGCGAGTGGTGCTTTACGTGTGTATGCCGAATATTTGTCTCAGCGCATTCCTGAACCTTTAGCCTTACCTTGGCCACGAGAAGTGACAACGCTGGGCTTCAAACAAACAGCCGAAGGTGGGTTGGAAATGAACTGTCGTAGCGAATATAAACTGCCGGTTTGGGATAAAACAGGTCAGGTGAAGCAGCAGTGTGAGAAAAAATCCAACTGGATTAATGATTTATTTAATTGGTAGTGTCGCTAAACTGCAAATCGAAACTTGTTTCACTGGTCAATTCTTAGTACATATTAGTGCGTAAGATCTGGGAGCATTGGCTGACCAATGCAGCCAATGCGCTCCCTGAGACCAGAGATTCGATAAAGGAAAAATGAATGTTCAAAAAGTTGTCATGTAGCCCGTTAACTCGCCATTTTGCGCTTTGGGTAAGCTTCTTTTTGATCGCTGCGCCTTCGGTTGGCCGGGCTCAGGAAGAGACTTCCGCATCGCGCCCTAAAATCGCAGTGGTTCTCGCTGGTGGTGGTGCAAAAGGTGCTGCCCATATAGGCGTGTTGAAAGCACTGGAAGAGATGCACATTCCGGTCGATATCATAACCGGAACGAGCATGGGCGCGTACGTTGGTGGCTTGTATGCCACTGGTATGAGCGCCGATGAGATTGAGAGCTTTATTTACACCGTGGATTGGAACGGCGGTTATCGAGACCGTGTAGACCGAAGCCAGCGCCGAGTTCGCGATAAAGAGTATGAAGACCGTTATCAGATTTACACCGACCTTGGCCTGAGATTGACTGAGGTTAGGGCACCAACTGGTGTCGTGCTAGGGCAAAACATGCTGCGTATTCTGCGTGAAAGCACGGGTAATTTGGGGCGCTTTGATTCGTTTGATGAACTGGCCATTCCGTATCGCTCTGTCGCAACGGACATATTAGAACTTGAAGAAGTCGTCATTGGTAATGGCTACTTGGTAGATGCGATGATGGCGAGTATGTCTGTGCCAGGCGCGCTCCCGCCTTATCAGTTAAATGGTCACATGCTGGTCGATGGCGGTGTAGTAAATAACATGCCGGTTGATGTGGCTCGTGCAATGGGCGCGGACGTTGTTATCGCCGTAGATATCAGTACCGATTACAAAACCAAAGAAGATTTTACCGGACTGTTTACCGTAGCTGACCAACTTTCCAACTATCTTGTGCGCCGCAGTACTCAAGAGCAAGTCGAAGCACTCCAAGAGCAAGACATTTACATTCGTCCGAATGTTGGTCAAATGGAAACTGTTGAGTTCGATAAGATGCCTTCGGCGTTTCAGTCAGGGTATGAAATTACTAAAACGTTGGCACCGAAATTAGAAGGCTTGAGTCTATCCAGTGCGGATTACCAACGTTACATCGACCATAAACAAGAAGCTCGGAAAACCTTAGTCCATGGTGATGAACGTGTGGTTGATGAGGTCGTGATCATCAATAACACTCACTACAGCGATGTACTCTTGACCAACCGTCTGCATTTGGAGACAGGGCGAAAAATCCCCACGCAAGAAATAGAAAAAGCGGTTGAAAACCTATACGCGCTTGATCGCTTTGAGCTGATTACTTACCAGTTTGAGGAAGAAGAAGGCGTCACACAACTGGTGTTTAACGTTAACGAAAAATCGTGGGGCCCTAATTACCTCAACTTTCGATTTTTCCTCGAAGATGATTTTGATACTGACAGCCAGTATGGCATCGGCTTATCAACCAACTTCACCAATCTAAATTCTCATGGTGCAGAGCTGGCATTTAATGTCGAAATGGGGACGGATAAGCTGATTGAAGCTGAACTGTACTCGCCAGTCATGTCCAGCCAGCAGCTTTTCGTATCCGGACGACTCACCTACAGTAATGAAAGCCGAAACTTGCCGCTGAGTGACTTCCAAAACCCGGATATTGGCGCAGTGGACGATTTCCTGCCTGTGTCGTACAGCGATTTTACATCAGAGCTTTCTATTGGCCTTCAACCCACGTTATGGCAAGAGTTACGATTGGGCGCACGATACTCAACAGGCAGTATTGAACTTTCCACGTTGGCATCGGCAGGTAATCTGGATTTTGACCGACTTGGTGCATTTGCAAGTTATCGTTTAGACACGCTCGATGACTTCGCTTTTCCTACTCGTGGCCTGTTGGTTGATTTGGAGTATTTCGTCTCTCATGACAAAAGTCCGGAAGGTGATAACTTCTTGGAATCCGAGTCTTCGGTTGAAGATACGGTGTATGAAATTTCCGCCAGATTTAAAGGTGCAGTGAGTCATCAGCGTCATACTTTAGTCGGACATGCTGAATACAGCTTTGTTGAGAGCAAAAACTCCACCATCCCACTCGATCCGCGAGAGTTAGGGGGCTTTTTAAACCTTTCGGGAATTCCGAGAAATAGCCTGATTGGGCAGGACTTATTCTTTAGCAGTCTGGTCTACCGCTATAAATGGTTCGATAATGACTTCGGATTGTTCGAAGCACCGGTATATATAGGCGCTTCATTGGAGTATGGTGGAGTATGGTCTGACAACGATCTCCATTTAGATGAAGCACCGCTGTATAATGCGGGCTCAGTATTCTTTGGCGTCGATTCCCCAATCGGGCCTATAATGTTGGCTTACGGTCGTACAGAGCAGAACTTGGAGGCAGTGTATTTGATCGTAGGAACCTCGTTTAATTAATCGGGACAAGAAGGCATAACCTAAGCATATTTGTTCAAAATTAGCAGAACTTTAGTCGTAAGTTGCTATGTTGGTCAAAATGATGAGATTTTAATTGAAGGTTAAATTTGCTATTCTTTGGCCCACAGTTTGGTCTCTACGGCGCTGTTTCTCAATCATAATTGAATGAAAACAAGGGCAATGGAGAGCCAAGTTTCCAAGGATGTTCACTCCTTTACTTTAAAAATAGTAATAATAAAGGAGGAACCGCAATGAGAGGAAAAAGTCGTGCTTGAAGCCTACCGTAAACACGTCGAAGAGCGTGCTGCCGAAGGAGTTGTACCTAAACCACTAGACGCTGAGCAAGTAGCTGGCCTTGTGGAACTTCTGAAAAATCCCCCTCAAGGTGAAGAAGAAGTCCTTCTTGACCTACTAGAGAACCGTATCCCGCCAGGTGTTGATGAAGCTGCTTATGTTAAAGCTGGTTTTCTGACAGCAGTAGCAAAAGGTGAGGTATCTTCTCCGCTAGTAAGCCGTGAAAAAGCGGCACAGTTGCTAGGTACTATGCAAGGCGGTTACAACATCGAGCCTCTAGTAGACCTACTAGAAGATGATGCGCTAGCACCAATCGCTGCAAAAGCGCTATCTCACACTCTGCTTATGTTTGATGCTTTCTACGATGTAGAAGAGAAAGCGAAAGCAGGCAACGCGCATGCACAGCAAGTTCTACAATCTTGGGCTGACGCGGAATGGTTCCAGTCTAAGCCTGCGCTACAAGAAAAAATCACTCTTACTGTATTCAAGGTTACTGGTGAAACAAACACCGATGACCTGTCTCCAGCACCAGATGCTTGGTCTCGCCCAGATATCCCAGTTCACGCGTTAGCAATGCTGAAAAACGAGCGTGAAGGCATCAACCCTGACCAACCTGGTAGTATCGGTCCGATCAAACAGATCGAAGAACTGCAAGAAAAAGGTCATCAACTGGTTTACGTTGGTGACGTAGTAGGTACGGGTTCTTCTCGTAAATCTGCGACTAACTCAGTGCTTTGGTTCATGGGTGATGATATCCCTAACGTTCCAAACAAACGTGCTGGTGGTTACGTGCTAGGTGGTAAGATTGCACCAATTTTCTTTAACACAATGGAAGACGCGGGCGCACTACCAATCGAAGTTGACGTATCGAAACTGAACATGGGCGACGTTATCGACGTTTACCCATTCGAAGGTAAAGTTTGTAACCACGAAACTGGCGAAACACTGGCTGAATTTAAGCTAAAAACAGACGTGCTTATCGACGAAGTACGTGCTGGCGGTCGTATTCCACTGATCATCGGTCGTGGTCTGACTGACAAAGCTCGCCAATCTCTAGGTCTAGCGCCTGCAGATTTCTTCCGCAAACCAGGTGACGTTGCTGATACAGGCAAAGGTTACTCGCTTGCACAGAAGATGGTTGGTAAAGCATGTGGCGTAGAAGGTGTTCGTCCGGGCACTTACTGTGAGCCTAAGATGACTACGGTTGGTTCTCAGGATACAACGGGTCCTATGACTCGTGATGAGCTTAAAGACCTTGCGTGTCTTGGCTTCTCTGCTGACCTAGTAATGCAGTCTTTCTGTCACACCTCTGCGTACCCTAAACCAGTTGACGTAAACACGCACCACACACTTCCTGATTTCATCATGAACCGTGGCGGTGTTTCTCTACGTCCGGGTGACGGTGTTATCCACTCGTGGCTAAACCGCATGCTTCTGCCTGATACAGTAGGTACAGGTGGTGACTCGCATACTCGTTTCCCTCTAGGTATCTCTTTCCCAGCAGGTTCTGGTCTGGTTGCATTCGCAGCGGCAACAGGTGTTATGCCACTGGATATGCCAGAGTCAATCCTGGTTCGCTTCAAAGGTGAAATGCAGCCTGGTATCACGCTACGTGATCTAGTACATGCAATCCCTTACTACGGCATCAAGCAAGGTCTGTTGACGGTAGAGAAAGCAGGTAAGATCAACGAATTCTCTGGCCGCGTTCTAGAAATCGAAGGTGTTGAGCACCTAACGGTTGAGCAAGCGTTTGAACTTTCAGATGCGTCTGCAGAGCGTTCAGCAGCAGGTTGTACCGTTAAGCTATCTCAAGAGTCTATCGAAGAGTACCTAAACTCGAACATCACTATGCTTAAGTGGATGATCTCTGAAGGTTACGGCGACCGTCGTACTATCGAGCGTCGTATCACTGCGATGCAAGAGTGGTTGGATAACCCAGAGCTAATGGAAGCGGATGCGGATGCGGAATACGCGCACGTAATCGAGATCGACCTGGCGGAAATCAACGAGCCAATCCTATGTGCTCCTAACGATCCAGATGATGCTCGTCTACTTTCTGAAGTTCAAGGTACACAAATCGACGAAGTCTTCATCGGTTCATGTATGACTAACATCGGTCACTTCCGCGCTGCAGGTAAACTGCTTGAGCAATGGGGTGGTCAGCTAGATACGCGCCTATGGGTGGCTCCGCCAACTAAGATGGACCGCGATCAGCTAACGGAAGAAGGTTACTACGGTATCTACGGCCGTGCTGGTGTTCGTATCGAAACTCCGGGATGTTCACTATGTATGGGTAACCAGGCTCGCGTAGCAGACAAAGCAACAGTAATGTCTACTTCAACGCGTAACTTCCCGAACCGTCTGGGTACTGGTGCGAATGTTTACTTGTCTTCAGCTGAGCTAGCAGCAGTTGGCGCAATTCTAGGTCGAATTCCAACTAAGGAAGAGTACCTGGAGTACGCAGCGAAGATCAACGCAACAGCAGCGGATACTTACCGCTACCTGAACTTCCATAAGATGGATCAGTACACTAAGAAAGCGGATACGGTTATCTTCCAAGAGCCAGCATAAGCTTTATAGGTGAAATACAAAAACCGCAGACAGTGTCTGCGGTTTTTTTGTTTAGCGACTTAGGGAAATCTATATTTTAAAGCTTTAACTGCAACATCGCTGCGACATTGCGTGCGGTTAGTTCAATGTTCTGTGCTGCTTCAGCGAATGCTGTTGGCAGGTCTACCGAGCGGTTTACAATCGAAAAAACTGCATCAATACCATGCTCATGAACGACGCCACAATCGTGAGACAAACTGCCCGCGATACCGATCACTGGCACAAAATGTTTATTGGCCACACGAGCAACACCAATAGGCGTTTTGCCATGAATGGTTTGACTGTCAATACGACCTTCACCCGTGATGACAAGATCTGCACCTTCGACGATTTCGTCCAGATTAACCGCATCCATTACGATCTCAATTCCAGGGCGCAGTTCCGCATTAAGCAGGCCCATTAGTGCCGCGCCTAAACCTCCTGCAGCGCCAGCGCCTGGACGTGTGAGAACATCTTGGCCTAGTTGCGCTTTGATTATGCTTGCGTAGTGTGCCAGGTTTCGATCGAGCTGCTCAACCATGTCAGGCGTCGCGCCTTTTTGCGGACCAAACACTTGTGATGCACCTTGAGGCCCGCACAGAGGATTGTCTACATCACACGCTACCTCCAAGCGCACTTGTGCAAGTCGGGGATCGAGACCTCGCATATTGATACGGTGAAGTTTGGAAAGCTCGCCACCACCAAAGCCAAGTGGCTCATGATTCTCGTCCAGAAGGCGAATACCTAGTGCTTGCGCCATGCCTAACCCCCCATCATTAGTCGCGCTGCCGCCAATACCGACGATGATGTGCTCGACACCTTTATCTAGCACCGCTTTGATCAGCTCACCAGTACCAAACGTTGTGGTAATCATTGGGTTACGTTTATCTGGATCGACCAAGTGCAAACCAGATGCAGCCGCCATTTCGATGATCGCTGTTTTGCCATCTCCCAGTAGTCCATAGAAGCCAGAAACAGGTTCGCCAAGTGGGCCTGTTACTGAGTGCTCAACTATTTCGCCACCAGTGGCATCAACAAGAGATTGAACGGTGCCTTCACCGCCATCAGCCATTGGCAGTTTGATGTACTCTGCATTTGGCAGGACGTGTTTAAACCCTTGCTCGATAGAGATTGCAACTTCCATCGCGCTTAGACTTTCTTTATAAGAATCCGGAGCAATAACAATTTTCATAGTGATACCTAAACGCCTTAAACAAATAAACCAAACACACCAAACATCATGGTAGAGACAAACGCGATCATCAGACCAACCGCTGACTCATAAGGGATGAGCTTAAGACGCTCGCGGATATCCATGTTGAGTGCACCACCTGTTGCGTGGAAGAAGCTACCATGAGGCATGTGATCAAGTACGGTTGCACCAGAGTGAATCATTGCTGCGCCTGCCAGTGCAGGAACACCAAGCTCAAGAATCGTGTGGCTAAATACGCTCGCTGCTACTGCTGTACCAGCGGTTGTCGAAGCGGTAGCCAATGACATCATTGCACCAGAAATTGGCGCAAGTAAGTATGATGGCAAACCTGAAGCAGTGAGGACTTCAATCAGGCCTCCTTTAAGACCAGAGTTAGCGATGATGCCTGCGAGTGTACCGGTACCCAATAGCATGACAGCGACAGGAGCCATACGGGTTAGACCTGATACGGCAAAGTGGTTGGTGTCGTTAAAACGACCCATGACAACCGTGCCGATTAGGCCACCAAGAGGCAAAGCGATAAGAGGGTCAACGTTAATACCAGCGATTGGGCGCAGCGCCAGTAGCGCGATAGCCACAAGTGGAGCGACGATGGCAGCGCCAAAGGTTGGTAATTTTTTGCGGTCAACAGAAACCACTTCGCTTGCTTGTACCATGCTTCCTTTATTGCTTAGACGCTTAGCTAAAAAGTAAGCGAGCGCAAGACCAAACAGGCCAGGGACAACGCCAGCAAGCATTACGGAAGTCAGCGGTACGTCAAAGGCATCAGCGGCTGCGATGGCATTTGGATTTGGTGACATTACGTTACCGGCTTTACCACCGCCAACCATCGCCAATAGTATCGCAGTTTTAGAAATGCAAGCACGCTGGGCAATAGCTAAAGCAATGGGAGAAACCGTAATAACGGCAACATCAACGAATACACCAACTGAGGTTAAAATGAGAGTCGCTAGTGCCAGCGCTAGTAGTGCGCGAGTTTCGCCTACTTTTTTGACAATCGTTTCTGCGATAGAAGTTGCCGCGCCAGATTCTATCAGCACACCAGCTAATACGCCGGCAGCCAGAATACGAAGTACCGCTGTCACGATACCTTGAGCCCCACCAATCATCAGAGAAACGGTATCCGTCAGTGAGACACCACCAACAACACCACCAATTAAGGCACCGATAATCATGCCGTATGCTGGTGGGACTTTCTTTAGAATTAGAGATATCGCCACAATTAATGCGGCCAAGGCTCCAAGAGTAGAGACTTCAATCATTTTATATTACCCAAGCTAGTGATTTAGTCTGGCCAATATAAAAGGCACGATTCAGTCAGTCTTTGGACGATGAAACAATCTTTCTTTTAAAAAACAACTCAATTACTGTGCGTCTGCATATTTTTCGTTTTTCAAGTGCCTAAACGAAGACCCAAGATATAGTTGAATTATCGAATCTAAACTGTTGATATCTAATGATGTTATTTGTGAGATCTTATCAAGGCGATAGCGCAGAGTGTTACGGTGAATATGAAGAGTGCAACAGGTTTGATGTGCATCGCAATTTTGTTCGAAATACACCTTGAGCGTCTTTATGAGAGTGCCTTTGGAATCACTCAGTTGCAGCAATTGATATGGGTGACACAATTGCTGTAGTTGCCAGGGTTCATTTTTTACCGCGCTGAGTAGTACCGGAATGCGGTAGTCTTGACAGAAAAAGACCTGTCCAGGCTGGTGTTGAGTTAACTCCATGGTGCGTTTGGCCGTTTGATAAGATTGGGCTAAACCTTGCAGAGAAGGGAAGTAGTCGCCCAGCGTAATCCGGATTTTAAACTTACCTTGCGTTTTTACCCGGCGTAACAATTGGTTTGCGCTCTTGATTTCGTTCTCTTTCGACCAACCGTTTACCGTTAACGTGATAGGTTTGAGCACGACGACTTCAAGCTCAGATACGGAAATGATCCCGACTAAGTTATCGCGCTCTGGGTACTCGAGCAGGTGTACCAGCTGCTGCAAGTGCTCCAGACGCATTGGCGTATCATTACTCGGTATGACTTTGACTACCGCAGCAACTCTTGGTTGAGACAGGTCGAGATCAAGACGCTCTGCGATCGAGGTCAGTTGATTGTCATTTAAAGTTGAACCTTGGATGAGCTGAAGAACAAGTTCTTCCCGGTGACGTTTGTTCCATTCAATTTGTGACATGAGAGCGGCTTGTTCTATGATCAACTCTGCAGTCATTTTCACCAGCTCACCATAATGGTGAACCTCCTCTGGTGCACCGGATATACCAATAGCCCCGATTACCTGATTACGATAGATAATTGGCAGATTAATTCCGGGTTTGACGCCTTTGAGATTATTAACCGCGGCCTGATTGATCTCGACAATGCGTCGCTCATTGATTGCGAGAACAGCACCTTCATGTTTTTGTTGTAAGCGAGTACTGTCACCTGAACCAATAATACGCCCCTTTTCATCCATGACGTTGACCGAATGGGAGATGATTGTCATTGTTCGCTCAACGATTTGTCGGGCGATATTTTCGTTTAACTGCATACTCGTTTTATAAACCCAGCTCTAGTGGTGGTTTAGCGAGGCATATTAACTGATAATAAAGAGTATAAGTATTGATTTGACTTATATTGTTGTCAGTTAAGATAAATGAAGGAAATAGGATGGACTACGAATTTAAGAAAAACACCTTAGATGGTAGTTACTATTGTCACTGCTCAATGGAGCACGAAATTATCGGGCGTTGGTTACAAGAAGAAATTGGTAAGGAACGCCATCATATCGCAGAAGTAGATGCGCTTATTTCTTCGGCTATCAGTAAACCAACTCAAGAGTATTCGCTTTTGGGGAGAGAAATCAGTTTGATGATTTGTGGTGATGAAGTAACGGTACAAGATAATGCATTGCTGCATCATTATGAACAAGACAAAGACAGCGAGTTCGAATTGTACGACTGTGAAAGCACCGCTAGCTGTGGTCTCGAAGACTTTATGACTCTTATAGAGCAATGGAAAGAGTTTTTGAACATCTAATGCACAATTTTGGGTAATCAATTGTAGCTTGCTTTATATTTGGGAAAGAGGTGCACTGTTATGGTGCGCCTTTTTTTGTTTGTATTGTGACCAATAGCCTTTAATTCCTTTAAATCAATAACTTAAAAACTTGGCACGTAGATTGGATTATTAGAAGTGTTTCAGGATGAATGCTTCGGAGAGAATTTAATGAAAATAATCAATGCCATTATAAAGCCATTTAAGTTAGACGATGTACGTGAAGCGTTGGCTGACGTAGGCATCGAAGGTATGACGGTATCAGAGGTTAAAGGTTTTGGTCGCCAAAAAGGTCACACAGAGTTGTACCGCGGCGCAGAGTACCAAGTGGACTTTCTACCAAAAGTAAAAATAGAAATCGCAACTCATGCAGATAATGTCGATCGTGTGGTAGAAGCCATCACAAAAGCGGCGCAAACAGGAAAAATTGGTGACGGTAAAATTTTTGTATACGACCTGAATCAAGCTGTTCGCATCCGTACCGGTGAAATGGACGCAGAAGCACTTTAAAAGTATTCAAGGGATTGGAGACACTATTATGGAATTAGCAACAACAGTAACAGAGTTACGTTACGCACTAGACACTTTTTTCTTCCTCATTTCCGGTGCATTGGTCATGTGGATGGCAGCGGGCTTTGCCATGCTTGAAGCAGGCCTCGTTCGCTCTAAAAATACAACAGAAATTTTGACTAAAAACTTTTGTCTGTACGCGATTGCTTGTACGACTTACTTAGTCGTTGGTTACAACATCATGTACGTTGATAACGGCGAAGGTGGTTGGTTACCATCACTAGGTGCCCTTATTGGTTCTCAAGGTGAAGGTGCAGACCATTCACTAGAATCAGACTTTTTCTTCCAGGTAGTATTTGTTGCGACAGCGATGTCTGTAGTTTCAGGTGCGGTTGCTGAGCGTATGAAGCTATGGTCATTCCTGATCTTCTCTGCAATCTTGACTGCATTCATCTACCCAATGGAAGGCTACTGGACTTGGGGCGGCGGTTTCCTATCAGAAGCGGGCTTTAGTGACTTTGCTGGCTCAGGTATTGTACACATGGCAGGTGCTTCTGCTGCACTAGCTGGTGTTCTGCTACTGGGCGCTCGTAAAGGTAAATACGGTAAAAATGGTGAAATCCACCCAATCCCAGGTTCAAATATGCCTCTAGCAACGCTAGGTACATTCATCCTATGGTTTGGCTGGTTTGGTTTTAACGGTGGTTCTCAGCTAATGGTCTCTGACTTCGAGAACGCAACAGCGGTTGGTCAAATCTTCCTAAACACGAACGCAGCAGCAGCAGCAGGTTCTATTGCGGCACTGTTTGTATGTAAGACAACTTGGGGCAAAGCTGACCTAACTATGATTCTAAACGGTGCATTGGCTGGTTTGGTTGCAATCACAGCGGATCCACTATCACCATCACCACTTTACGCAGTTGCAATCGGCGCAGTAGCTGGTGCAATCGTAGTATTCAGCATCATTGGTCTTGATAAACTTAAAATCGATGATCCAGTTGGCGCGATTTCAGTACACGGTGTATGTGGTTTCTTCGGCCTAATGGTTGTTCCTCTAAGCAACGGTGACGCGACATTCGGTGCTCAGCTTCTAGGTGCAGCAGTTATCTTTGCTTGGGTATTCGGTGCAAGTCTGGTTGTTTGGGCAATCTTGAAAGCAACAGTAGGCATCCGTGTAAGCGAAGAAGAAGAGATGGAAGGCATGGACATGCACGACTGTGGTGTAGGTGCATATCCAGAGTTCGTCACAGCGAAATAAAATTTACCATGTAGCATATTGTTACACTTCACATAATGAAAAACCTGCCACTATTGGCAGGTTTTTTTGTATCGATCATTGTTTTACTATTGAAGATAAATATAATAACGCAACTGATAAACGTTATCATTACGAATACTTAAAGGATTGATCCATGAAAAAAGTGCTAACTCTTTCTGCTTTAGCTTGTGCAACACTAGCTCCAACAGCCATGGCTGCTGAAGAAGTAAACGTATACTCATACCGTCAGCCGTTCTTGGTTGAGCCTATGTTTAATGAGTTCACAAAAGAGACAGGCATCAAAGTAAACGTTAAGTTTGCTAAGACAGGTATCGCAGAAAAGCTGGTTCAAGAAGGTGAATACAGCCCAGCTGACGTGCTTCTAACTGTTGATATCGCACGTCTAGCAGAGCTAACCCAGAAAGGTGTAGTTCAGCCGGTGGATAGTCCTGTTCTAGAGAAGAACATCCCAGCTCAATACCAAGATTCAGCAAACGAGTGGTTTGCTCTGACGACTCGTACTCGTAGCGTATACTCTTCTCGTGACCGTGTAGGTAAACTAGGTAAAGATTTCACTTACGCTGACCTGGCTAAGCCAGAATTTAAAGGCAAGATCTGTACTCGTAGTGGTAAGCACCCATACAACGTATCTCTCGTTTCTTCTATGATCGCTCACCAGGGTGAAGCGGCTACAAAAGAATGGCTAGAAGGCGTGAAAGCTAACCTTGCTCGTAAACCTCAAGGTAATGACCGTGGCCAAGTTAAAGCGATCAAAGAAGGTCTATGTGACGTTTCTCTGGGTAACAGCTACTACTTAGGCAAGATGGTTAACGACAAAGAGCAGAAAGCTTGGGCTGATTCTGTATACATCAACTTCCCGAACCAAGAAACTACTGGTACTCACGTAAATATCTCTGGTATGGCGATGGCGAAGTACGCGCCAAACAAAGAAAACGCACTTAAGCTTATGGAGTTCCTAGCGGGCGACAAAGCGCAAAGCATGTACGCAGAAGTGAACTTTGAATACCCAGTGAAAGCTGACGTTAAGCCTTCTGAGCTAGTTGCATCTTGGGGTGAATTTAAAGCAGATACGCTTTCTCTAGATGAGATTGCTGATCACCACGAAGCTGCGATCAAGCTACTAGACGAAGTTAAGTTCGATCTTTAATCGTTCGCTTGATATCAGTCGGTGAGAAGTTGAACCACCGATGATAAATTTACAGCCTCAAGTCGCTCTTTTATCAGGGCTACTTGAGGTTGTTTGTTTATAAGGGTATAACTAGCCCTAATTAATTAAAAGGATATGAGATGTATTTGCAGGTGCATTTATCTCTCACTCAGCCTGGCTGTAATTAGGCAATGAAAGAAAAGAATTATATATGGAAAACCAGTAGCGGAGCGTTGGCTTTGCTACTGGTTTTACCGATCTTAGCGATCTTCTACACCGCCGTTGGTGATACGGATGAGCTGTTTGCGCACCTTATGGCGACAGTCATGCCTACCTATATCTATAACACTATTACGCTAACTATAGGTGTGATGGTGTTGTCTCTCGTTTTTGGTATTCCGTGTGCCTGGTTTATGGCGATGTGTAAGCTGCCTACCGAAAAATGGCTGCAGTGGGCACTGGTTTTACCGTTAGCGATGCCGGGATACATCATCGGGTATATTTTTACCGATTGGTTCGATTTTGCCGGTCCGATACAAATCTTTTTACGCGATTTAACCGGATGGGGCCCCAAAGAGTACTGGTTCCCGGATATTCGTACTTTGTCCGGAGCAACGTTTGTGCTGGCCCTGGTTTTGTATCCATACATTTATCTGCTCTGTCGAGCTGCATTCATGGAACAAAACGTGTCACTGTTGCAAAGTGCGCGTCTTCTTAAATGTTCACCATGGGAAAGCTTCAGGCGTATTTCTCTTCCTTTGGCTCGTCCTTCAATGGCTGTCGGCTTATCACTGGTTGCAATGGAGACCATCGGCGACTTTGGCACCGTCAGCTACTTTGCCGTTAATACGTTAACAACCGCGGTATACGATACTTGGCTTGGATACTCTAACCTTAATGCTGCGGCCAAAATTTCCGCCATCATGTTGGTGATCGTCGTGCTGCTATTAAGCACAGAGCGTTACAGCCGAAGAAAGCAGAAACTATTTCAAAGCCAGTTCAACAGCCACGAAGATTTCCGTTATGAATTGAAGGGCTGGAAAAAATGGGCAGCACTGATTTGGTGTTGGGGACTGGTTTTAATCGCATTTATCCTGCCGCTAATGCAGTTGGTTGATTACTCAATTACTTACTTTGCGCAAAGTTGGACGCCACAATTCCGTGAGTATGCCTGGAATAGTCTGGTCGTGTCGGTTATCGCGGCAATCATTGGTGTTGTTGTTGCTCTGGTGGTGAATTTTACTTACCGAGTCAATGGCAAGAGGACAACGCTTACCTTTATACGTTTATCTTCAATGGGTTATGCGGTGCCCGGTACGGTACTCGCGATTGGTGTGATGGTGGCCGTTTTATTTATGGATCACCGCATCAATGATGTTGCCAAAGCAATGGAGTGGGGCAGACCTGGGCTAATATTTTCAGGTTCAATGTTTGCCATTATTTTTGCCATGGTTGTACGTTTCTCCGCTGTTGCCATTGGTAGTATCGAAAGTAACTTAAACAAAATCTCCCCGTCCTTGGACATGGCATCACGCACCATGGGTTGCACACCGAATTCCATGTTATGGCGAGTTCACTTTCCGCTGGTTAAGCGTGGCGCACTTATCGCTGCTCTGTTAGTTTTTATCGAGTCGATGAAAGAGCTCAATGCGGCTCTTCTTTTGCGCCCGTTCAACTTTGAAACACTGGCAACCTACGTTTATAACTTTGCTTCGGACGAGCACTTAGAGTTGGCAGCTTTACCGGCTGTGTTGTTGGTTTTTGTTGGGTTGATCCCACTTGTTGTCGTTAACCGTTCACTGGAGCAAAATCACTAATGAGCTGCGCATTATCAATTAAAAACCTGACCTGCCACTACGATGACCAAACGGTTTTAGAGTCATTATCTCTTGAGGTTGAGCAAGGCCAGATAGTGTGTCTGTTGGGTGCTAGTGGCTGTGGTAAAACGACATTACTAAAAGCGGTAGCGGGATTGCTGCCTTTGTCTTCTGGGCAAATGAGTCTCAACAGCTTGATTATTGATGATGGTGAGAATTGGCTACCGCCAGAACAGCGTAATATTGGTATGATCTTTCAAGACTACGCGTTATTTCCGCACCTTACTGTGGCTGAGAATATCGCTTTTGGTCTGAAGAATGAAACGGCCCAACAGAAGCTTTTGAAAGTGGAAGAGATGTTGGGGTTGGTTCACTTAAAAGGCTATGGAGATCGCTATCCTCATCAGCTGTCAGGTGGTCAGCAGCAACGTGTGGCTATTGCCCGTTCTTTAGCTTACAAACCTGATTTGCTGTTATTGGATGAGCCGTTTTCCAACATTGATACTCAAGTGCGTCACGAGTTGATTCGCGAGATCCGTAAAATTTTTAAGCAGCAAGGTGTAACTGCGATTTTCGTGACTCACAGTCGAGAGGAGGCTTTTGCCTTTTCTGACAAGATGGCCGTGATGAACAATGGCATTATTGAGCAGTATGGAACAGCTTCAGAGTTGTACTACCAGCCTTCGAGCAAATTTGTCGCTGATTTCCTGGGCGGTGGTAGCTATTTGGCTGCAACCAGAGTGTCACATGGCGAGTTTGAGACGCATCTAGGTGTGATAGAAGCAAGTGCTCAACAGGACATTCAATTGCAGGAAGAATGTGCGCTACTACTTCGTCCCCAACATGTGCAGGTTCAGGCCGATGAAGAAAGCGCAGTGAAAGTGCTGGAGCAACACTTTATGGGTGATCACTGCCGCTATGTGATAGATGTGAACGGAGACAGATTGCTGGCTACTTCCGTGCAGGCTTTAAATGTGGGTGACAGCGTTGCAGTAAAAATCGATACTCAGGGTGTATTGGCGTTCGCTTAACGTTTTTATTCCAGAAATAAAAAGGCCCGGCGGTGATGCCGGGCAAGTGTTCCTCTACTTGCGACTTAAGTGACTGCCAGCAACTTTAAGCCAGACAAGTTCAGCTTAAAGAGACAAGAAGTCTTTAAACTGTTGAAGAACACGTTCCGCAGTATCTTTATCTTCCATCTCGGCAAATATACGCAATAGCGGCTCAGTACCAGAGAAGCGAGCAATAATCCATCCACCGTTCTTAAAGTAGACTTTTGCGCCATCTTCGTAGCTGACTTTTTCGATTTCAAATTCAAACTCAGGTAACTGTTTATCAACATAAATCTTGTTGAATAACGCTTCTTTTTGCCCAGGTTTGAACTTGCAATCACCTTCAGCCATATAGGCATAGCCATACTTACTGTAGATTTCATCTAATAGCTCGGATAGCTTCTTACCAGTAACGGAAATCATTTCTACTAACAAGCTGGAAGCAAACACCCCATCTTTGCCTTTTATATGGCCACGAATGGTTAAACCACCTGAACTTTCCCCGCCGATCAACGAGTCATCCGCTTCCATTTGAGAACTGATGTGCTTGAAGCCTACTGGTACCTCAAAGCACTTTTCACCGTGATCTTGTGCGATTTTATCGAGCAGGTGAGTGGTTGCGATGTTACGTACTACTGAGCCTTTCCAGCCTTTGTATTCCAGTAAGTAGTAATACAATAAGAGAAGCACTTCGTTGGGATGAATGAAATTCCCTTTTTCATCGATAATGCCCAAACGGTCAGCATCACCATCAGTGCCGATACCAATGTCGTAACCTTGTTCCTCGACTAAGTGCATCAAACGGTAAAGCGTAGCTGCACTTGGTGATGGCATTAAGCCACCAAAATCTGGGTTTTTACCATCGTTGATGACATCCACGTCACAACGACCATTGATCAACACGGTCTGCAGCGCATTCTTCGCCACACCAAACATTGGGTCGACAAGCACACGGAGATTGGCTTTTTTGATCGCTTCTATGTCGATAAAGTTGATGATTGAATCCACGAATTCGTTCATCGGGTTAATGATTTCAATTAAGTGATCATCGATAGCCTGTTCAAAGTCGACGCTTTTCACATCGTTTGCTGTGAGCGTGGCGATTTGATCTTCAATCTTCTGGGTGATGATTTCATCCGCGTCGCGACCGCCTTCGATAAAGACTTTAATCCCGTTGTAGTCGGCAGGGTTATGCGAAGCCGTGATACATGCTGAGTAAGCGCAGTTCATTTCCTTCGCTTTAAACATAACGATCGGCGTTGGGACAAACTTATCGATGAAGCTGACGACAATGCCATTTGCTGCCAGTACCTCTGCAAACCAGCGGCCTGCTTTGTCAGAAAGAAAGCGGCGATCATAGCCAATCACAAAGCCGCGTTCCGCGACAGATTCTGCATTGGTGATGTTTGCGACTGCTTGAGCAACCAAGCGTACATTCTCTTTAGTGAATTCTTCACCAATGAATGCGCGCCAGCCACCTGTACCAAATTTGATCATGATTCGATCCTCAATAAGAACGGTAACGTGCCGTACCTTATTTATTTGCTAGCGAACCGGTGTACCCAGTAAGAGCCAAGTACACCGGAAAAATTAAAAGGGGAACGTTTCCCCAAAGCGAATTAACCTAAGGTAACGATCACTTCGTTTACTGAGCCTTCAGGTTGCACTGGTACTGATGTTCCATTCACAGCTTCACCGTTCAGAGTGATCGACTTCACGCCTTTGCTTACCGTGTCAGGGTTTACCACTTTGATGTTGTACGTCGCTCCCAGCCATTGGCGCGTCACTTCAAAACCTGGCCAGTTGGTTGGAATACATGGGTCGATAGTTAATCCATCAAAACCAGTACGAACACCGAGAATGAAGTTAGTGACCGCAAAATAAGCCCAGCCAGAGGTACCCGTTAGCCAAGGGTGGTTAGCACGACCGTGATCCTGATGATCGCGTCCCATGATGAACTGAACGTATGAGTAAGGTTCTGCAACACGTTTTTCGATGATGTCGTTTTGGTTGTATGGGTTGAGTGCATCGTAGAACTTCATTGCACGGTCACCGCGACCGAGTTTCGCTTCTGCTACCCACGCCCAAGGGTTTGGATGTGAGAAAATAGCGCCGTTTTCTTTCACGCCTTGGTATACGCGTGTAACGAATCCGATATCGTCGTTTGGTGTTGCGAATGATGGCGAGTTCAGGTGCAAGCCGTATTCAGAGAACAGGTTCTCGTCTACCGCGTCCATTGCCTTTTCGCCACGTTCTTGAGATACCGCACCAGACAGAACTGCTAGTGTGTTTGACTCAAGGTGTACGCGGCCTTCTTTTTGCTGCGCAGTACCGATCTTGTCACCGTTTTTCGTTAGGCCACGGATGTACCAACCGCCTTCTTCGTCCCAAAGGTGGGTTTCACATGCTTCGCGAACGTTGGCCGCCATCTCTGTATATTTCTCAACGTCGGCGTCTTTGCCTAGGAATTTTGCCAGATCGATGAATTCCTGTAGTGCCCAGAAATGCAGGAAAGACACCATTGATGATTCGCCACCACCTAGGTTGAGACAGTCGTTCCAGTCTGCGCGCAGACCTTTACAGATACCTGTCTGGCCAACGTATTCAGCAGAGAAGTCTAACGCTGCTTTCATGTGCTCATAAACGGTTGCATCGCCGCCATCTGCGTAAGGGATCACTTCATCAAAGAAGCTGTGCTCGCCTGTTTCCATCACATATTTACAGATGGTTGGCACTAACCATAGATGGTCATCAGAACAGGTGTCCTCAATGCCGTGAATCTTGTCTTCGTCAGACGGAGTCGGAACCACTGTTGGTGACTTAGATGGTTTCACATCCGCTTTCTCTGGATCGAACCAATCAGGATCAAACAGGTGTAGACCGTAACCTGCTTTAACTTGGCCTCGCAGAAGATCAACAATGCGTTTGCGTGTCATTTGTGGGTTAGCATGAGGCACCGAAATCGCATCTTGTGCCGTATCACGGTAGCCAAGGCCCGTACGACCGCCAACTTCGATGAAAGAAGCAAAACGAGACCAAACCACACACGTCTCTGCTTGGTATAGCGTCCAAGCGTTGATCATGGTGTCCAGACCTTCGTTTGGTGATTTTACTTGGAATTTGCCACAACGCTCATCCCAGTGTGCTTTGATGCCAGCAAACGCGTTATCTACTTCTGCTAGGTCTTGGTATTTAGTGCGCAGACGCTCACCATTGCCTTTACCGATACCTAGGATGTAAGCGAAGCGAACTTCTTCACCTGGTTGGATAGTAAATTGCTTATGCAGGGAACCACAGTGGTTGTAACAGGTTTGTGCGGTGTTAAAGCACTTGCCTTGTTCTACCGCAAGTGGGTTTGCTTCGTCACGGTATAGCCCCAGGAAGCTGTCACGCTGGCCATCGTAAGAGTCAGGATCAAACGTAGAAGCTAAGTAGTAGAAGCCTTCAAAATCGTTCGTGTTGTAGTACAGGTCGTATTCGATAACGCCTTGTTTGTATTCCGTTCCTGCAGAATACAGAGACATTTGATGGTTTTGGTTGTCTGACTGAATGTGACTGAAAGAGAACTCAACAAATGAGAAAGCACTGATGGTGCGTGGTTTGCCAGAGGTGTTCTTGATGACCACGTCCCAAATTTCGGCATCTTCACCTTTTGGTACGAATAGCGTTTTCGTTGCAGTAATGCCGCTGTATTCACACTTAAATTTAGAGTATGACAACCCGTGGCGAACTTCGTAGCTCGCTTCATCAAGGCTTTTTGCTACAGGTTGCCAAGAAATAGACCAGTAATCACCCGTTTCGTCATCTCTCAGGTAAACATAGTGTCCCGGGCGATCAAAGGTCGCATTGGGACGGAATTTGGTTACACGGTTGTATTCTGGTGAGTTGTAGAATGAGTAGCCACCTGCATTGTGTGAAATAACCGTACAGAACTTTTCAGTACCCAGATAGTTAGTCCAAGGAGCAGGTACATCTGGACGGGTAATGACATATTCACGATTTTCGTTATCGAAATAGCCGTATTTCATTTGTGTCGTTCCTTTTTACAAAGCTGCTTGAGCAGCCAAAAATTAAAATTCTTTAAAGCGCGCTGTCGTCGCGTATGTTTTCGTTACTTCCACGGTTGGCGGTAATTCACTCCCTGCAGATCGAGCAGTGGAAGGTGCCCCTTCAAACGTGATAGGTAATCAGTCCAGTTGCGGTGCTGCTTATCGGTCCAGCATGCTTCTGCTAATGCCGTCAGACGGGGAAATATCATGTAGTCCATACGTGGTTGGTTATTGATGATTTCGCACCAAAGTGCAGCCTGAATGCCCCGAATACGTTTTCTAACCGGATCGTCGTCTGCCACTTGTGCTAACGGCTCGTAGCTATACGCTGTCTCTAGTGGAATCGGGTTTGCCCAATCCACTCCAGGTTCTTCTGGCGCGTAGTCTTGAGTCATATCCAAGTAGGTGGTTTGGGCGGGTTGCAGCACCACATCGAATCCTTGGCGAGCACAATTGAGAGCCGCTTCTTCACTTAGCCATGAGTAGATAACGGTATCTTTACTGACCTTGTTGCCATGCTGAGCTTCTTCCCATCCCAGCATTCGTTTACCAAGCCCGCGAAGTTTGTCTTCCGCATGACGCAAGAAGTGACCTTGCAGTTCTTTGTAGTCGCTATAGCCTTGTTGCTCCATCAACGCCTGACAGGCTGGGCTTTGCGACCAGACACCATGTGGTACTTCATCGGCCCCAATGTGGATATACGGTGCAGGAAATAAAGCGGCAACTTCTTCCAGCACTTTGTCGATAAATTCGTAACTGCCCGGTAGTGCTGGGTTAATCACGTTATCGTTGTAGTGCTGAATACTGCGATACTCGGTGGTGTCCTCTGCCTCTACAAGCATGTGAGGTAGTGACTTAATGGCGGCGCGGCAGTGGCCTGGTACGTCAATTTCAGGGATGACGGTAATACTGCGCTGCGCCGCATAGGCAACCACTTCTTTTATTTCTTCTTGGGTATAAAACCCGCCATAACGCTGAGACAAATGCGTATATTGCGGTTCAATGGCCTCATCTAACCCGCGCCATGCACCAATATTTGTCAGCTCTGGCAGGGATTTAATCTCGATTCGCCAGCCTTCATCGTCAGTAAGGTGCCAGTGGAAGGTATTAAACTTGTAGTGTGCCAGTTGGTTGATAAGACGTTTCACTTGCTCTACGGAATGGAAGTGTCGTGCACAATCGAGCATCATTCCGCGATATTTGAAACGAGGTCTGTCTTTAATTGAGCAACAGACCACTTCCATAGAGTTATTTTCCCCATTGCTTCTGATAAGTTGTAGCAGGGTCGCACTAGCATGGGTGAATCCAGACTTTGAACCCGCCTCGATTTTTATCGATTCTTCGGTCACTTTGAGCCTATACGCACCTTTATCTAAGGTTGGATTACTTTTAAAGATAATCTGACTGTTATTAGACGCGGTAAGCTCAAACTGGTGAATACGTTTTAGTTCATCGAGCAACCAATCTTTTGCTGAATTGGCTAAATCGGAATAAGTACTGATTCCAACACGGTTGTGAAGAGAAAAATAACTCTCGTGAACTTCAATATGGTTTGGCTTAGGTAATAAAGGCTGAGCGTGAATCAAACTCGCTGGAATGTCACTACGCTCGCGGTATGGCGAAGCCAGCACGATAGGTGTTACGTCAACCTCGGCTCGCTGAGTATTACCATTGACGACAAAATTAACCAGAGCTTCATTCAATCCGTCTGAATAATAGCGAAATGGATTTGAACCAATACTGAACTCACAATAGAAATTGTGATTAGCCGCCAGTACCATACTTTCTGGTTTGAGAGTACAGAAGCTCCCAATTTGGTTAAGTACACCGTTAGATACGCTGTCAGGTAAAATGAAGCGATCAAAAGCAAACGTCAGGTGCCAATCATGAAGATCTTGGTCACTTAAGTTATGAAAAGTCAGTCCAAAGCGACAATTTTGCTTTAGCTCAGATAGGACGACGAGGTCAACGCGATATTCCATATCTACTCCTGTTCTACCGATAGCGAGTAAAGGTTATGTTCAGGCTTGCCAGCAAACATAAGGGCTCCTTCAATCGCATCAAATTGAGGTTCTACAATCCACTTTTGAACGGGCGGAGATAGCCAGTGGAGAATGCGTTCAGCAATGCTTCCCATTAAACAAATACGGGTCGCTCCACGCTTGTTAAGTGCCATGAGAAACGTTTCTATATCAGCAGCGGTTTGTTTTAACATTTCAATGGCGAGCGTATCGCCTTGTTGTGCATGCTGGAAAATAGCTGGAGAAAACTGCCCGTAATCACGAGGTAATGCTTGTTTTGACCAAGCAACCACGTTGTCTACGTCATTTTTGAAGTGTGCCATGACGTGCTGGGAGAGCGGGGTTTTCTCTCGGATACCATCTTCTGCCAATAAAACCTGCTGAATTAGGCGCAGCCCCATGACAGCACCACTACCTTGGTCTGAAATCGGAAACTCTCGGCCTCCGACAACATGTTGTTGCAATCCTTTGAGGTAGATGCCGCAAGATCCCGTTCCTGCAATCATGATCGCGCCGTCTTGGCCGTTATGTGCACCGATACAGGCACCGTAGGCATCTGTGTTTAATGTCATGCTGGCGAAAGGATGAGCGAGAGTCATAAAAGTATTCCAAGAAGCTTTGTGTTCAGCCCCTGCGAGTGCTAACCCAACATGCATAGACGAAAAGTCTTGCTCAGATAACCCGCCTTGCTTAGCTGCCAACGAAATTGCCTCAATGATAGAAGTCATCGCTACTTCAGCACCAAGCATGATGTTGGCGCTGCCAGTTTTCGCCTCACCAAGAAAATTACCCTGGGCATCTTTAATGCGAGCGCGGCAAGAAGTACCGCCACCATCAATACCGACAAAATAGAACGCCATGGTATTACTCCTTAACGTCTACTGATAGGTGGTGAGCTTGGCTCATGATCGCGAGTAAGTACCACGCACCATGTGGGATCCATTGCTCTCCCCAACGCCAGTTTTGTAGGATGTCATCCTTTTGTGCTGGTGGGTTAAAGGCGATGTCATTCTCGTCTTCAAAGCCACCAGTGATGCCATTACAGACGCCGCCTTTAGCGTTAAAGAACCCATATTGTGGAAGGTAGTCTGGGTTATTTCGGCCATGGCCATCGAGCATGCACATGTCGTATGGATTTAAGCCAACGATCCAGTTAAGCGCATCTTGCCCAAGGCGTATCAGCTGTTGTTGTGTCTCATGTGATTCGATATAAGGCAGAGCGAGGTAAGACATTGATGCTAGTGAACCCAAGCGAGCATTCTCACCTTGCCACCAATAACCAGATTCATTGTTGTGGGCAACAAAGAAGGCATCACGTTTCGATTCTTCAACGCCTTTGACATATTGACGAGGGTAACCAAATGGATTGGTGACACGACTGGTGAGCTCCAATTCAAATTCGCATGCCTGGTTGACCGTCTGTTTTATGGACGCTGCCAACTCGGAGTCGTCTTCGATAGATAGGTATTCACAAAGAGCAATCACTGGTAATCCAGCTTCCGCTGCATGGAAGTAAGGGCGGCTACCATCTTGATTGGCTGACCAAAAATGCTTGAATTTATCATCACTCATTTGGCGGTCTGCCAGGCGTGAAGCCCACAGACGGCTTTCGTCCAAGTAACGGCTTTCTTTGGTTGTTTTAAACAGTTCAACACTGGCAAGCAGGGCACAGTACTCGTCTATGATGTTCTCTTCGCCATCATTGAGATATTGCTTGTTATGCTCTTTTAGGTGCCAGTAGCCATTCTCTGCGGTATTTAAATATTGCTGTTGATTGAACTCACCATGAACGGCTAAACGCGATGCAGCAGCAAGCGCCGCTATCGCGACTCCGCCACCTTGTCGGAAGCCTGCTTGATAATCATCGAACTTGTGACCAAGTTGCGTTTCGAAAGCACAGATTTCACGTTGGGCGGTATCTTTGCTCCATTTATCAAATACCGTCATATAAAAGAAACCTTTCTCGTTTTGCATGCGAACAAGGAAGTCTGCACCATACAGCGCTTCTTCAATGAGGCGTGTGCGGGTGAAAGCAGCGATACTGTCGCTAGATTGGTGCAGAGAAAGTCCTTTTAGCATGTTCCAAACCACCATAGGGGTTTGTTGAGGATTAAGGTAGTTTGCGTACGAAAGGTGACTTAGATATTTACTTACATCACCAGACGCATCGTACCAACCGCCATGAACATCGGCTGTCTGTTCGGAATTTAATAGCACAGCCTGACGATCGGCATGATCGAAAATTCCGCCGCAACGCTGAGATTTAAAGTAGTGGATCACATCGGACAGAGTGCGATCCAGAAGAAGTTGTTCAGCAATTTCTAGCTGAGAAGAACAGTCGTTATCAAAGCGAAGATAATAGTGGCCTGGGATCTCAAATGACGAAAAATCGATAAGATAAAAATACCCCTGATGCCAATTCGCTACTTTCCCTTGCTCTTGTACCGAAAAGGTAGCAACGATTTGCTCGCTTTTGGCACAGACCAGTGTGGCAGTATCAGAAGACAAGTGTGATTGTTCTGTCTGTATTACCGCTTTTTTCGGCCCCAGACGCTCATAACCAATGTGGTTAGTCAGTAGCAGCATTTAATGTCTCCGCGAAACAAAACAATTGGAAATGGGCCAGTGTTCTCTGGCCCTAGTTATGCTTAGTTCTCAAATAGGTAACAACGGACAAAGTGGTTTTCAGATAGTTGGGTAACGCCTGGTAGTTGTTGGCGACACTTATCTGTTGCGTGTACACAGCGCCCCGCAAATGGGCAACCGACAGACTCCGGAGTCCAGAGAGGGATCTCTCCTTTGTTTCCTTTCAGTTTCTCGTGAATGGATTTAGATGGATCGGGTACTGCAGAAACCAACAATTGAGTGTATGGGTGTTGAGGATCATGAATGATTTCCTCTGTGTCTCCCCATTCCACCATGTGTCCGACGTACATTACTGCCAAATCTTCCGCGATGTAGCGCGCCGTTGCGATATCGTGAGTGATGTAAAGCAGAGACATTTGTTTCTCGAACTTCATCTCTTCCATCAGGTTTAGAACACCTGCTCGAATCGAGACGTCCAGCATTGACGTAGGTTCGTCTGCTAATACGACTTCTGCACCAACTGCAATGTTACGCGCTAGGTTTACACGCTGACGCTGACCACCAGAAAGCTGGTGAGGGAACTTTTGCGCGGTCTCTTTAGGCGGAATAAGGCCTACTTGTTCCAGTAAGTCATACACGCGTTCTTCCAGCTCTTTCTTGTTGCCCGGTGACACTTTTTTATGGATAAGCAGTGGTCGTGCAATATGGTGGAAAATGTTGTGCGTCGGGTTTAGTGAGCCAAATGGGTCTTGCCAGACCATTTGTACTCCTTCTCGGTAAGACATTAGATCTTGTCTTGATTGAATATCTTGAATATCACGTCCTTTGTATTCAATGATGCCTTCCGAAGGGGCGTACATTTTCGCAATCATTTTTGCGGTTGTAGATTTACCTGAGCCAGATTCACCTACAACAGACAAGCCGCGACTTTTATACATTTTGAATGATACGTCGTTGATCGCACGCATCTTGGACTGCTTGATAGAATTGCTATTTAGCGGGAAGTCTTTAACGACATTTTTACCCTCAATCAGCAACTTGCCGAGTTGTTTGCTCATAATTCTCTCCAGTGTAATTTTGTTCGTAGCTAACGTGATTTCGGGACGTTAAACCTTAGCCTGAGCAATGGTTTCGCCATACAAATGGCAGTTTGAGAAACGACTTGGCTCTATCTGACGCAATTGAGTCGGTATTTTCGTGCATGCTTCGTGAACACGGTCACAGCGAGCCTGAAAACGACAGCCTTGCGGAATTTCAAGCAAGTTCAAAGGGTTTCCCGGGATACCCGTTAGTTTGGTCTTTGGACCTGTTAGTGGAGGGAAAGAGCTACCCAAACCTTTTGTGTATGGGTGGTAAGGACTTTCCAAAATTTGCTTTGAAGGTGCGACTTCAATCAGTTCACCTGAATACATAATTCCGATGCGATCGGAAAACTCAACCATCAACGATAAGTCGTGAGTGATAAACAGAATTGAGAATCCAAACTCTTCTTTAAGCGCATAAATTTTTTGCAATATTTCACGCTGAACCACAACATCGAGAGCGGTTGTCGGTTCATCCATGATGATCATTTTTGGGTTTAGAGCCAAAGCGATGGCAATCACCAAGCGCTGACGCATGCCACCAGAAAACTGGTGAGGGTAGTCACTAAGTCGGCTCGGGTGAATATCGACGATTTCCAGTAAACCTTCTGCGCGTTTCTTAGCCTGCTCACGACTCATATTGGTATGACGCATGATGACATCGCAGAACTGCTCTTCCATTGTCAGAACCGGGTTCAAGGCGTTCATCGCGCTTTGGAACACCATTGACATCTCACTCCAGCGGAATGATTGCATGCGGCTATCACTGTATTGAAGGATGTCTTCACCATTGAAGATAACTTCCCCTCCAGTGATGAACGCTGGCGGCTTATGGAGACGCATTAGCGAGAAAGCAACGGTTGATTTACCACAGCCAGACTCTCCAGCCAGACCAAAAACTTCGCCTGGTGCAATGTCAAAGCTGACGTTATTACAGGCGCGGACATCGCCCGCATCTGTAATGTAATCTACGCATAGGTTACGGATAGAAATTAGTGGTGCAGTCATGATTATTTATCTCCGCTCCATAGTGCATTTTGTGGTGCCAATTCAGGCTCACGTTCTTTCTTGTCTTTTGCTGCTAGCTTCTTCCAGCGTTTCATACCTTTGTGAGACCGAAGCTGAGGGTTAGCGATTTCGTCAACGGCAAAGTTAAGCAGAGCCAGACCAGTCACTAGTACTGTCAGTGCAATACAAGGTGCTAATACTTCCCACCATGCACCAATCAGCATTGCCGAAGAGGTTTGAACGTTGTAAAGCATGGTGCCCCAGCTCACCGTATTCGAGTCGCCTAGACCTAGGAATGAAATAACCGCTTCTGTGTTAATGGCCAGCATGACGGAACCGATAAAGCTTGCGCCTACGATCGGGATTAGGTTTGGTAAAATCTCCACAAAGATGATTCGGAATGAAGACTCGCCCAGTACTTCTGCAGCTTTGACAAATTCTTTTTCACGCAGTGCCATGGTTTGTGAGCGGACAACACGAGCGCCCCACGCCCAAGACGTACCAGCAATGATTAGCGCGATAGTGAATGGGCCTGCTTCGCCAATAAATGCAGCGAGAACGAACAGCAAAGGTAACTGGGGAAGAACCAGCATGATGTTCATTGCGGCACTTAAAATGTCATCCACTTTACCGCCGAAGTAACCTGCTGAGATACCAATGACCGTCGCTAGGAAACACACAATGATACCGGCACCGAATCCCACACCTAGCGATACGCGAGCACCGTAAGCAACTTGAGACCAGATATCGCGACCCATACGGCTGGTGCCTAATACATGGTCAGCTTTTTTCGACATATGCAGTGTTCGACGGTCATCTGCCAGATTTTTTGCAACCCAGCCATCAGGATTGCTTTGTGCCTGCTTCACAACGAAACCAGGGTATTCATGTGGATTACCAGTACGCTTGTCTGGCGCATGCTTAGTAATTAGAGGCGCAGAAACAGCGATAAAAACGAAGATGGTAACGATGGCAAGGCCAACACGAGCGAATGAGTTACCTAAAATAAGTTTAAAGAGTTCTTTCATGATTATTTGCCTCCGGTACGTAAGCGAGGATCTAGAATCATGTACAGCATGTCAGCCATCAGGTTGAAGCAAAGCATGAACATCGTCATGATAATTAACTGACCTTGAAGTACTTGGTAGTCACGTGCGTGGATCGCATTTAATAGGACGGTGCCTAAGCCTGGATAGTTGAAGATCATTTCGATGATTAGCTGACCACCGATAGCCATACCCAAAGACATTGAAAGTGCCGTGACACTTGGAAGTAACGCGTTACGCGCTGCGTAATTGAATACCACACGGTTTTCACTCAGACCCTTACCTTTAGCCATTGTGATGTAGTCTTCAGCTAACAGGTTAATCATGTTATTACGCATGTTGACGAGGAAGCCGCCAATTTGAACGATGGTCGCACAGAACAGAGGGAGTATTGCGTGGTAACCGACGTTCTTGATGAAATCCCAGCTTGTCCAATCTGGAATGGTACCTGGAGTGTACGCGTAACCAGATGGGAACCACTTCAAACCAATTGCAAAGGTAAATAGGGCTAGCATTGCGATAACCATTTGCGGAATAGCTTGAATAATAAGGGTTCCTGGCGTAACGAACGCATCGTATTTGCTACCACGTTTCCATGCTGCAAAAATACCTAGCACTGATGCGATAGAAAACGAAAGTACCACTGCAGTACCTGCTAGAAATAGCGACCAACCAAAGGCACTACCAAGCAAAGAGTTGACTGAAAGTGGGTAGAACTGAATTGAAGTACCTAGCTCCCAGCTCAGAACGTTTTTGATGTATGACAGGTACTGGATGTAAATAGGACCATCCACAAAACCTAGCAGCTCTTTCATTGCTGCGATTCGTTCTGGCGTAACCTGTACTGAAGCATTTGCAAACATCATGGTAACTGGGTCACCAGGCATTGCTCTTGGAATAATAAAGTTTAACGTCGCTGCAACTAAGAGCGCGACAAGATAGAATGACAAACGTCTTAAAAAATAACCCATAACTTACACCTTACTCACCCAGATATTTTTTTCTGTTTCTGGTTACAGGTCGCTCCTAGCGAAATTTAGAGCGAGAAATCCCCTGACGACGAGCGCCATAAATTGGTTCCGTGATGAGGGGATTTTTTATAGGCGGCATACAGGTGTATGCCGCTAGAAATGAACTTCTACTTATTTAACTGGTTTTAGGTCCAGTACGTGCAGTAGACGCTCAGGGATACCAGCCCAAATGTTTGGACGGCCCTTAGGATTTTCTTCGTTCCACCAACCAGTGAAGCGCTTCGTGTTGTATTGGTACATGTAAGCACCAGATAACACAGGGATAGTTACTTGATCTTTCGCGATGATTTTTTGGATGCCGTGTGCGATTTCTAGCTGTTCTTGCTTATCAGCCGTTTTGTAGAAGCTGTTAAGTAGTTTGTCTAGATCTTCGTTTTTGTAGAAGTGCATCGCGAAACGAGGCATACCGTCGCCAGACTGTAGCTCTGAGTTATAAGAGCTGTTCCAGTATAGGTGTGGATCGGCACCGTGGAAGTAGTTTGTGTATGCTACGTCGTAAGTACCTTCAAGCATCGCTTGGTTGTATACCGAGAAGTCTGGAGTACGAGCACGTGCTTTGATGCCAACTTCTGCTAGTTGCTCAACTGCCAGTTGTACTGTGTTGTTAAAGTCTGTCCAACCATTTGGCGATTGAATCAGAAGCTCAAAAGACTTACCTGATGGTGTGTCTACAAAGCCATCTTTGTTTACATCTTTAAAGCCAGCTTTAGCTAGAAGTTCTTTAGAACCTTCAACATTGTACGTGTTGAAGCCTTTGTATTTGTTGTGGGTTGCTTCGTCAGACCAAGCTTCGAATGCGTAGCCTAGACCTGAAGCAAAGTCATTCACCGTACCACCACCGTAGAAAGCGATATCAATGATAGTTTGACGGTCAAGTGCCATAGAGAACGCACGACGGAAGTCGACGTTGGTCAGTGCTTCGCTCTTCGCCGCATCTGGGTTTTTGAAGTTCACAACGAACGCTTGTGTACCTGATGGCGGGTACCAGTAGTGGTGGCTAGGACTTGCTGCTGCGTATGTACGGTCAATGTCTGGTACGAAAGAAGAAGTCCAGTCCATTTCACTGTTAACGATTTTACCCAGGAATTGGTCGTTGTTTGCGATTTGTGGTACACGTAAACAGTCAACATCTAAGTTGTCCGCATCCCAGTAGTTCGGGTTTTGACACTGGATGTAAAGCTGAGGAGTGAACGTATCAACTTCGGTAAATGGACCTGTACCTACAGGGTTTTCATTCGTAAATGTTGATGGATCTTTCACTTTGCTCCATACATGCTTAGGTACTACAGGTACTTTAACAATTTCGTAAGGAACGTTTGAGTTTGCTTCAGTTAGACGGAATTTTACTTGGTAGTCATTGATTTTTTCTACGCCAGTAACCCAAGAGTTGATACCTGATTGGTCTAGCTCAGATTTCTCTTTTACCAGGTTGAAAGAGTAAACTACATCGTCAGCAGTAAACGCTTGACCATCAGACCATTTCACGCCCTTACGAATATCGAAAGTCACGCTCATCAGGTCGTCAGCCATTTGGAAGTTTTCTGCTAAACGAAATACAGGTGTGTTACCGTGCATTTCGTTGAAAACAACAAGAGGCTCGTAAATAAAGTCAGTTGTTGTGTGCAGGTTGGTTGCACCCAAGAAAGGGTTAAAGTTACGAACAAAGGTTGTAAACTCTTTAGGGTGGATAGTCAGTTCGCTGCGTTCAGCCGCAGTTGCTACCGATGCAAAACCTGTAGTAGCGGTAGCAATAATTGCTGTTGCTAGTGCTGTTTTTTTAATATTGGCAAGCATAGCTGTTCCTTACTGTTTGCTTCATTTCACTATATGGAATTGAATGTCATCAATTGATAAACACTCGCCATGACCCACCTCTAGTGTTATTGCAACTTAAGCTTTCACCTTCATCACATGTAGAGTGGCCTGTAGGTCTTCGGCAGGAGTAAGAAAACACCTTATCCTGAAAATAATCAAACCCGCATCCCGTTAAAAACGTCAAAAAAGGTCGATGTAACGTTATAAACGTCACTTTGTTTGCTTTTGAAGCAAATTTGGGTAAAAAATAAACCTTGATATGCGTCGCAGTTTATATCCTTAATGATAATGCGTGTTAGTGATTACTTACTCTTTGCGCTTTATTCTAAAGTCTATTTACTTATTGAAGTTCGTTAGGAGATCTCGATCACGCACGTGTTTCATGTTAATTCATAAGGTGAAATTTAATCTGCCGTTCTGTTGTGATTGACTTCGCAATCTGTGTCATTAGTTTATAAATCTATGCTTTGAATGATGAAAGTTTCGCCTTTTATTATTTTGTTTATTGGTGAGTATTATGCTTTTTTTGTTGAGTGAATAAAGAGAATTACAATGATCTTTACTGTGAAATAAAACCTATAGATATGGTCCAAAACACTGAGTTCATGTCTGGATAATAGCGTCTGAAATGGCTAAATTGAGCTCCTGCATAGTGAGCTTTACTCTGTTGGGTGTAGGGTATGATGGTTTTGTTGGTGGGATAGGCGGCAACCCTTTTAGTCCAGTTGATATTCACTTAGAAATAAGCGATTGAACGCCTGAACAGAAGTAGCCCAGATATAAAAAGCCCCCAACAATTGGTGTTTAATTGTTGGGGGCTGTTCAAATGAAGTGCGGTAGTGGATAACGCCGCTAGCTGGTAAGTAACCTTTGCAGCTTGTCACGCTGCGCTTCAATGTAAGCACGCTCCGGACTTTGTTCTTTACAGTGCTCAAGGATGAACTCGATAGAGCTTAAAACCGTTCTCCAGCGCGGAGTTTTAGGTAAGGTTTCAATGCGCATGTATTTGTCTAGAGTCCGGGTTTGTAGCGTACTTCTATCAAGGTAAACGCGCCAAAGCCCACTTTGCTCGGCAAAGGTAAACTTACTTTCTCCAGTGACAGACTCCCAGTATTCCAAAGCATGTGTCATCGCTTCGACCAGTACTTCACGCATAACTTCTTGTTTGTCTTTTTTATTGCCTAGTGCTTTGTCTGCCAGTCGAGTGAACTCGCCTCCAAGCTCTTTAAGCTTCTGTAGCTGTTCTTTGTCGCCGTCAAAGGCATAGCGAGAAAGTACCTCCACTGCCGTTTCCAGGTTGTGAATGCGCGCTGTATTTGCGCCGCCACCGACATTAAATATGTACATAACGTCTAGGCCGGAACCTTCTGGAAGCTTAAGGATGTCCGCTTCAATATTTTGGCGAATGTCCTCGATATAAATATCAATTTTCCCGCAATAATGTGGCTGCTTAACGGTCAGAAATTTTGGAGCAATCAGCTCATCGGCAGACGAACGTTTAATTTGCTCTAAGCTACGTTTAAACAGCTTACATGCGGCTTCGTTGGCAAAACGAACACGTTGATCTTCGCGCAAGCAAATAATCGCCTCAGGAGCGGATTCAAGTTGCTCTAGCAGACGACCCTGAGTTTCAAGCAAGCTCGCTTCTACTTCAGCTCGTTGGCGAAGTTCCGACTCAAGTACTTTATTCTCAATATGACGCATCTCTGCTTTACTTGCGGTCAAATGAGCTCTAATTCTGGCTGCAAGCTCTTGTTTATTAAAAGGCTTCGACAAATAATCGTTTGCTCCTGCTTCAAAGCCTCGAACGCGGTCTTCAGTTTGACTTAATGCGGTTAGCATAATGATTGGCAGCTCCGCATGATCAAAGGTTTGACGCAATTCATTACATACTTGATAGCCACTCATTCCTGGCATCATGATATCGAGCAGCAGCAGTTCCGGCTTTTCTTGTTCGACAAGAGCAAGCGTTTCAGGGCCATCTGAAACGGTTCTTACACGATAGCCTTCTAAGCGTAAAAAGCTTTCAAGTACTCGTAGGTTGACTGGTTCATCGTCTGCTACATAAAGTAGCGGACCATCTGGGTTTTCTGGTAGCGATAGGTCGTCTGTGTTCTCAAGGTTAATTTCTGGAGCCTGGAAGTGCCCACAGGCTGCCTGCGTCTGTGTTGCTAGGATCTCTTCTTCACTGGCGAGAGGCAGAGTGAAGCTGAATGTGGTCCCTACCATAGGCTGGCTGCTGACATATAAGGAGCCTCCCATTAGCTCAATCAACTGGCGGCTAATTGATAAACCTAACCCCGCACCTTGTCGATAGCGACTTTCATCCTGTCCTGCCTGAATTAAAGGCTCAAAGATGTGCTCAAGGTGCTCTGCAGGAATACCTTGTCCGGTATCGACCACTTGAACGCGAACTAAATCGTCTACGACTCCTGCAGAAATAACGATCTTTCCTTCAGAGGTGTACTTAATTGCATTTCCGATCAGGTTGTACAGCACTTGTTCAAGTCGTTGTGGATCCGCTGAGACAGCTTTGAGATCATTAGGCACTTGGTTGATGATTCGAATGGTCTTGTTTCCAAGTAAATGACCCGACAACTCCAGCACCAATCGGGTTGAACTTGCCAGGTTAACCGCCGACTTTTGGATGTCCATGCTACCGTATCGCATTTTATGGTAATCCAGTAAGTCGTCGACCAGGTTAGCCAAGCGCTGACCACTTTTGATAATTATATCAAGCTGATACTTCTGGTTTGCTGGAATTGTACCGTTGGCTCCGGATATCAAGGTTTCTGCAATACCGACCATACCGTGCAAAGGTGTACGCAGTTCATGAGAGGTCGTTGCCAGAAACTCATCTTTTAGCTTGTCTGCCAGTTGCAGCTCGTCATTTTGTTTTTGAATTAAGCGGATATTGCTTTCCAGCTCTTCATTTTGCTTCTTGATAGTCTGAATTTTTTCACGAATAGAACGTTGCATGCGCTCAAAACTGATGGCTAAGCGACCAATTTCGTCTTTTCTAATGGTATCAAATGTGGTTTCGTCCAGATCGCCTGCTGATACTCGCTCTGCCGCCCAGGTTAATTTAAGCAGTGGCGAGGTGATGAAATTAGATAAATAGTGCGAGGCAATCACAACCAGTATGATCGCCGTAAGCATCGCAATGACGAAGAGTTTTTCCAACTGGTGAATGCGCGAAAAGGCGTCTTTTTCTGGTAATTGCACGACCAACGCCCAATTCAAACCACGGGTTTTAACTGGCGCATAGGCGGCGATAATAGCTTCATCGAGCCCGTTTGTATAAGTACCTACGCTCGTTTGACCTGAAAGTGCCTGAGTGATGACCTCCATACTGTTTTGGATATCATCTAGCTTGGTGTTAATGGTTCGAGGTTGTTGATCTCCTCCGACTAACAGCGTCTCAATCGATGACTCGCGGTTTTTGTCTGCGACTAGCTTTGTGATGCCGTTATTTGGCAATCGGAACATGGCATAGCTGTGGAGGTATCCTTGTTGAACGATAGGAGCGCCAAGCCACGCGACTTGCTTGCCATTTTCAAGTTCAAAGTCAGAGATAAGGATTGGAGTGTAGTCTTCGTTTACTTTACGGCGTTCACTGACATCGTTGGCCAAGCGCTGAAATGCTCTACCTAGCGCAGCATCTTTATAGCGGCCAGTGAGAAGGTTCGTGCCGTAATTGTCATCTTTGTTGATTGAGTAAGTAACGTTACCGTTGATATCGACTAAAAGTATGTCATTGAAGTCAGAGCGTTTGAGAAGTTCTGAATAAGCCCAATGATAGCGCTTGTGTAACAGGCGATAACGCTCACTCCCGACAAAGTTAGATGACTCCGGCAAGATTGACGTTTTTGTCTGATCGCCACTGCCTTCAATATAACGTTGCTGTGCATTTTGACGTGATTCTTCAATGTCATTTCCTAAGCGACTGAACGCATTGACTAAACCATAAAAGCGTCCACCACTGGCATAAGCTAACTCCGAACGGACAAAGCCCATGACTTCGGTTTCGCGTGCTTCAAAATAGTCAACTATTTGCTGCTGTTTGGTATCTCTTACAGACAACAGGTGTGATGTGCTCTGTTCTTGCAGATCTTGACTGTGTGACTGCAGGAAAAAAAGCGCGGTAATGGTTAGAGGCGTAAGGCTGAGGACAAGAAACGCAGTCATCAGCGTACTTTGTAGACGCTTAAACTTCTGTTTTTTGTAGAATTTGAACATGGATAAGATTGCAACTCATAAAGGGCAGCAAAAAGTTTACTTATTGCTACCAAGGTTCTCGTTAAAAACGGATAAGACGTTAAATTCGATAGAAATAACAAAATTAACGAGTTTTTTTTCTTTGACAAGAAAGTTAGTTGCAAAGCGTGCAGAGTCACGCAGTTTTTTTATGTTTGATGAGTTTTTAGCGGAAAATCGCGCAGGTTGTCGCCTGCGCGGAGGAGAGTTAAGACTTTTTAGCGTAATAAATTGAGAATTTTTTCGTCTTATTTAGCGTCTCGCAATTATTGAAAGCGCTTTCAATAATTGGCGGATACTTCAAGAAACTGTTCGCTACGATAATCATTTCCCCTTGTCTTTGAAGGTATCGTGGTGCATCACCAAGTAAGCTTTCTGCGGCATTGTAATTTGTATCCAGGCCACTATGAAAAGGCGGATTACTGATGATAAATCGGTAGTCGTTTGCCGTATCTGAATAAATGTCAGAAGCAAACACTTTACCTTCTAATTCATTAGCTTGCAGTGTTGCTTGGCTGGAGGTGATCGCGTAGGCGTTGATATCGCACATTTCAATTTCTATTTCAGGGTTGGCTTTCGCCATAAATGCGCCAAGCACGCCAGCACCGCAACCAAAATCGAGAACTTTACCGGACAATGGCGGTAAGGTTTCCAATAATAGCTGGCTACCTAAGTCGAATTCACCATGGCTGAATACCCCAGGTAGGCTTTTCACTAGCAGTGATTGGTTGCCTAAGCTGATAGTGTAGGACTTAAACCAGTCGATCTGATTAAATGGCGCTGGTTCGTTTACGCATTGACCCCAGTAAAAAGAGCAGCGACGGGCGGAATCGTATTTGTTGATCGGGCCATAGTCTTTGAACATCTTTTCGATACTTTTTACACCAGAGCGGGTTTCTCCAACGACAACGATTTCAGTATCGACACCAAGTTTCGCCATGAGCATTGCCAGTAAGTATTCGGCTTCTGCTTTGGCTTTAGGCCAGTAAAGTAACACCATGTCTGCTTGGGTATCGACGTTATACTCTGAACCAAAGTGGCTTTTGATCTTGTCAGATGTACGAATTTGACGGTAATAGCTGTAGTTAGAAGTAAAAACTTCAACAGACTCACAGTAGGAGGCCAGCTCAAGAGGGAATAGGTCTTCAACTTCACCTGCGACTAAAACATGCTTTCCATTGAAGTATTCCAGCTGGCGTTGCGCTATTTGACTTGGAGCGATATAAGCAGACATAAATTTTGTTCGTCAGAAATAATTAGGGCCAGATTTTCTCACAATCTGGCCCAAGCTTGAAGTCATTAACGAGTAACTAGCTGTTGTCTTGATCGTTGAGGAAGTCTTTAAATTCCTCTTCATAGATATTAAATAGCACCATAGTGATAGCAAAAATCAGCGGGCCATAAATCAGGCCGATGAGTCCAAACAGTTGCAGACCACCCAATAGTGAGAAGAAAATCATTAAGGTGTTCATGCCAGAACTGCCTTGCATCAGCAGTGGGCGCAATAAATTATCAATTGAGCCAACAATAACCACACTCCACGCCGTTAGGAAGATAGCCCAAGTAGTATCACCTGTTAGGAAAAGGTACCCCGCCGCTGGTATCCAGATTAAAGCGGTGCCCACAACAGGAATGAACGAGGCAAAGCCCATCATAGTACCCCAGAATAGTCCCGGGAAACCAGCGAGCCACATGCCAATCCCACCGGCCATACCTTGTGCTATTGCGGTAAGAAATGATCCCATTACTGCGGACTTTGATACCTGCTCAATTTCGGTCAGAATTTTGTCTTCCTGACTACGTGAGAGGGGAAGTATATGTCGAATGGCGGAAATTATTTTGTCGTGATCGCGCAACAAAAAGAACAGGACAAACAGCATAAGGAAGAAGTCCATTAAGAAGTTTGTCGCATCACCAAGTATTTTTGCGCTGATGGTGACTAAGTTTGAACCAAATGATGTGGCGAATTGGGCAATTTTTTCCGCAATGGCTTTTGGCTCTACTGTATCGAATGGTAAGTACTCATTCACCAACGCTAAAGCCTTGACAACTAAAGGGTGCTGGAAAATATCCTGAATTCCGCCATTCGTTACCCACTTATAAGTATTTTGTGAAAATAATGAGCCTTGCTGAACGATAGCAGCAAAAACAAACAGAAGCGGAATCACAATAATAAAGGTCAGAACCACACAAGAGAGTAACGAAGCCATGTTCCTATGCTTTGGTATCTTTTGCTCAAACCATTCGTGTATAGGGAACATGAGTAATGAAATGATGAATGCCATTACGATCGAGTTGATGTAAGGTTCGACTAATAAGTAGCAAGCAAAAGCAGCGGCGAGCAGAGCGACCATTAGAACGCGATGACTCGACGTGATTTTCACATTGTTTGGCATAAGATAAGTCCAAATTACGGATGATATTTACGGTTTCTAGCTTATAACACGGGCTGTGAACCTTTATTACGGTATGTGCTCGCGGTCTTATAATACCGTGCAATTAGAGCCTAGTAGCATACCTTGTTATAATGACGACAAATCAGTCGGTTATCAATCAGGAGATGTAAAATGGGTTGTTGTAATGGTGACAAGTCGTGTCAAAACGAGAAAAAAACCAAGCGCACTCCGTGGTTAGGTATTGTGGTTGGTGTACTTGTTGTCTTAGTTATTTTGAATTGGCGCTAAAAAAGGACCATGAAGGTCCTTTTGAGATTTGTCGTTACTGCCTTTGCTGAATTATTGTGCTTCAGCAGCCAGCGTTGCAAAACAGCGGTCTGCTGCTTCTAGCGTGGCATCGATTTCTTTTGAACCGTGAGCGAGAGATGTAAAGCTTGCTTCAAATGCTGAAGGTGCAAGGTAAACGCCGTGATCAAGCATAAGGTGGAAGAATCGTTTAAAGCGTTCAACGTCGCACTTTGTCACGTCTTCGTAGCAAGTTACGCTATCTTGATCGGTGAAGAAGAAGCCGAACATGCCACCCACTTGGTTTACCACCAATGGAATACCATGTTTTTCCGCCAGAGATTTAAAACCATCTGCTAGCTGCTTAGTTTTTGAAGCCAGACGTTTTTCATTGCCTTCTTCTTTAAGAAGACTCAAACAAGCAAAGCCTGCTGCCATCGCTACTGGGTTACCAGATAGAGTACCTGCTTGATATACAGGACCTGTTGGTGCGACATATTGCATTACTTCTTTACGACCACCGAAAGCACCAACTGGCATACCGCCACCGATCACTTTACCTAATGTTGTTAGGTCTGGTTTGATGTTGTAGTGTGCCTGAGCGCCGCCAAGTGCAACACGGAAGCCTGTCATTACTTCATCAAAAATCAGTAGAGCACCTTCTTGATCACAGATTTCACGCAGGCCTTCATGGAAGCCTTCTACTGGCGGAATACAGTTCATGTTGCCAGCTACAGGCTCAACGATGATACAAGCAATTTCACCTTTGTTTGCAGCAAATAGCTCGCGAACTGAGTCCAGATCGTTGAATGTTGCAGTTAGGGTATGTTTAGCAAAATCTGCTGGAACACCCGGAGAGCTTGGTTGGCCCAGAGTCAACGCGCCAGAGCCTGCTTTTACTAGCAAGCTATCAGCGTGACCATGGTAACAACCTTCGAATTTCATGATTTTATCGCGGCCAGTGAAACCACGAGCAAGGCGAATCGCACTCATGGTTGCTTCGGTACCAGAGCTAACCATGCGTAGTTGTTCCATTGATGGTACAAGTTCAGAAACCAGTTCTGCCATTGAAATTTCTAGCTCAGTTGGCGCACCAAAGCTAAGGCCGCGTTGTGCAGCGTCGATCACGGCTTCACGAATTACAGCGTGGTTGTGACCAAGGATCATTGGCCCCCAAGAACCGACGTAATCAATATACGCCTTACCATCGGCATCAAAAATCAAAGCACCGTCTGCTCGTTCGATAAATAGCGGAGAACCGCCTACGCCGTTGAATGCACGAACAGGTGAGTTTACACCGCCTGGAATGGTTTTCTGGGCTTTGTCATACAGTTCTGATGATTTGGTCATGGGGTTATCCTCTTTTGATTGCTCGGACCAAGTGGTGCGCATTGTACCTAGCTATAATCAACTTAGAAACGTTTTGCTTAATTTATGTGTTGTTTCGCAATGTAATTTTAACTATCCGATATAAAGAATCGGCGGTGAATACTTGAACGAGTTGGTCAGGTATTAGATAATCGTATCCAATAAGCACAAATTTGACGTCTTGCTTCAGGCTCGACGCATTACACGAGTGAGAGAGGTTTTTCGTGAGCGAAGTAAACGTACCATTATCTTTTTCCGATGCTGCAGCATCTCGCGTTAAAGCGCTGATTGCAGAAGAAGAAAACCCAGCATTGAAACTGCGCGTATACATCACTGGTGGTGGCTGTAGCGGTTTCCAATACGGTTTTACTTTCGATGAGAACGTAAATGATGGTGATACAACCATCGTAAATAGTGGTGTAACACTGGTTGTTGACCCAATGAGCTTGCAATATCTTATTGGCGGCATCGTGGATTACACTGAGGGGTTAGAGGGAGCACGCTTCTTCGTAAATAACCCGAATGCAACGACCACTTGTGGTTGTGGTGCATCATTTAGCGTTTAATATCCCGTATAAGTTATTCATAAGGCTGCATTTTTGCAGCCTTTGTTTTATGTATTGATGAATTTCCTGAAATTGCGACGTAGTTAAGAATCCCAGCCGCTATTATTTTCTTTTTAGAAAGTTAATTCGTATCATAAATTATTCGACTAAGATTGATTTGTATATTGAATTAATTCTCGCAACATTACTTATTGCAAGAGATTATTATGGCTAGCTTCCCCTTTACGCGATTTTTCGCTGAACGACCTTATATCGTGTCGTTGCTCATTATTTTATTAATGTCTGCTTGGTTAGGACTTGGTTCACTTCAAGCCGACGATGTGTCACCACAGCGTGCATCGCAAGATATTCCTCTGGCAAAAGTCTCCTACCAAACATTTACCGCACAAAACACCTATAAAACGATCGAGTTGTACGGCCGTACCGCTCCAGACAGACAGGCTAATTTAGGGGCGGAAATTGCCGGTAAGATCATTGCGCTTAAGGTTGAAAAAGGGGAGTCGGTTAAGCAAGGACAAGTGATAGCGCAAATTGATAAAGGCGATCTCGATATCCAATTGGAGCGCGCGCATGCACTACTTAAAGTCCGTGAAAAGGAATTCAACGCGGCAAAATCTTTAAAAAATAAAGGACTACAAGGGGAGGTCGCATTCAGTAATGCAGAAGCTTCTTTAGTAGAGGCTCGAGCGCAAGTCACCAACGCTAAGATTGCGTTGAGAAATACCAATGTAATCGCACCGTTCAGCGGTATTCTCGATCATCTATTTATCGAAGTGGGTGATTTTGTCGGTGTTGGCGATCCAGTTGCGACGATTATTGATCTCACTCACTTGGTGATTGAGGCGGACGTCAGTGAGCGCCATATTCAGGACTTGTCATTAAATCAGCCTGCAAAAGTTAAGTTTATTTCTGGTGACACGGTTGAAGGCACGGTGAGTTATGTTTCACGGGTGTCCTCACCAGCGACTAACACTTTCCCAATTGAAATCCGACTACCAAATCCTCAACAGTTGATTCCAGCAGGGATCAGCACCGAGGTTGATTTAAACCTCAAACAACAATTAGCGATCAAGTTAACTCCAGCGATGCTGGCACTCGATGAAGCCGGTATTTTAGGTGTCAAAGTACTAGAAAATAAAAAAGTAAAATTTATCCCCATTCAATTGGTTAAAGCCGAACAAGATGGTGTTTGGCTGACAGGGCTGGGGGATAGAGTCGACATTATCACCACAGGTCAGGGTTTTGTACGTGACGGTGATGACGTGATTGCCGTTAAGCAAGAATTGTAAGTGGGGTTGATATGTTACGTTTGATCGACGCCGCTTTATCTCGCGCACGTACGATGATGGTACTGCTGGTCTTTGTTCTGATTTCTGGCGTGCTTACCTATCTGACGATTCCGAAAGAATCGAGCCCTGATATCACCATTCCAATTATCTATGTTTCTGTTAGCCACCAAGGTATCTCACCTACCGATGCAGAACGCTTGCTCGTGCGCCCGATAGAGCAGGAGTTGCGTTCTATCGAAGGGGTTAAAGATATGACCGCAACAGCCTCTGAAGGGCATGCGTCGGTAGTGCTAGAGTTCAGTGTTGGCGTCGACCTTGACCGAGCCATGGCAGAAGTGCGTGATGCGGTTGACTTGGCAAAGCCTAAATTGCCCGCCGATAGTGATGAGCCTACCGTCAATGAAGTCACTTTAGCGTCTGAAGAAGCAGCTTTGTCGGTGGTGCTCTACGGAACCGTGCCGGAAAGAACCATTGTACATCTTGCGCGCCAATTAAGAGACAAGCTGGAGAGCTACAGACAGATCCTGGAAGTGGATATCGCGGGTGACCGAGAAGACATCGTTGAGATCATCGTCGATCCATTGTTGATGGAAAGTTATGGTCTGGATCAGGCGAGTATCTATAACTTGATCGCGTTAAACAACCGTGTGGTGGCGGCGGGGTTTGTTGATACTGGCTACGGCCGATTTTCGGTCAAAGTACCGTCGGTGTTTGAGACGCTAAAAGATGTGCTTGAGTTGCCAGTTAAAGTCGATGGTAAACAAGTCATTACCTTTGGTGATGTGGCGACGGTAAGACGTGCATTCCGTGATCCGGAAAGCTATGCTCGTTTGGATGGTAAGTCCGCGATTGTGCTCGATGTTAAAAAGCGTGCGGGCGAAAACATCATCGAGACCGTAGATCTAATCAAAGCGGTGATGGCCGAAGCTCAAAATCAAGAGCAATGGCCGGATAACCTGCTGGTGAAATACACGAGAGACCAGTCAGATGATGTCAAGATGATGCTCAACGACCTACAGAACAACATCTTGTCGGCGATCATCTTAGTCGTAATTGTGATTATTGCGATTCTCGGTGTTCGCACAGCGCTACTGGTCGGTATTTCGATTCCTGGTTCATTCCTCACAGGCTTGCTGGTGCTCTCGGTGTTTGGCCTGACAGTGAACATTATCGTCTTGTTCTCGCTGATAATGGCGGTCGGTATGCTGGTCGATGGGGCGATAGTGGTCACCGAGTTTGCCGATCGCCGCATGCAGGAAGGAGCGCCGCGTAAAGAAGCGTATCGAGACGCTGCAAAGCGCATGGCTTGGCCGATTACGGCTTCGACAGCGACGACGTTGGCAGCCTTTGCTCCGCTATTGTTCTGGCCGGATGTTACTGGCGAGTTTATGAAGTATCTTCCGCTGACATTGATCGCGACGTTGGCCGCTTCGTTGGCGATGGCACTGTTATTCGTACCTGTGCTCGGTAGCCTTATCGGTAAACCTCAAAACGTCTCGCCTATCCAACACGAGAAAATGCTGGCTCTGAATGAAGGCGATTATGACAAAGCTACGGGTATTACTAAGCTGTATTACCAGACGCTGAATGTTGCGTTGCGTCACCCGTTGAAGATCTTGCTGAGTGCTATCTTACTCTCGGTCGGCGTTGGTTTTACTTATGTTAAAGCGGGATTAGGTGCAGAGTTTTTCCCTGAAGTCGACCCACCATTTTTTACGGTTAAAGTGCGCTCGTACGGTGATTTATCTATCGATGAGAAAGACCAAATCATGCGCGATGTTGAATCGGTGATGTTGGGGCATGATGAGTTTGAAAGTGTTTACACCAAAACAGGTGGCGATGATGAGATTGGTTTAATCCAGATCACGCCTGTGGATTGGCAGTATCGTCGTAAGGTGACAGCCATTATCGATGAACTGAAACAAACCACAGACCAGTATGCTGGGGTGGAAATTGAGTACAAGTTTCCAGAGGCGGGTCCACCAACTGAGCACGACTTGGTTATTGAAATGTCTGGTTCAACGCTCAGTGGCTTAGACGAAGGTGCGAAAATCGTTCGTCATTGGGCGGATGCTTACCCTGCATTTACCAATATCAGTGATAACTCAAGCAAAGACGGTATTGACTGGCAGATCGATATTCGCCGTGATGATGCCGCCCGCTTCTTAGCAGACGCGACATTAGTCGGTAACACAGTGCAGTTTGTTACCAACGGCTTAAAGCTGGGAGATTACCTGCCGGATGACTCCTCAGAGGAAGTCGATATATTAGTGCGCTACCCAGAGGATAAGCGTGATATTGGTCGCTTTGATCAGTTGCGGGTCAAAACCGCTGCTGGACTGGTTCCGATCACCAATTTCGCCAGCATTATTCCTGAACATAAACAGGATACGATCCGTCGTGTCGATGGGCATAGAGTGATCAGCGTGTTTGCAGACATTAGAGAAGGTTACAACCTGGCGCTTGAACTGCCTAAAGTTGAAGAAGCGCTCAAAGAGTTAACCTTGCCTGAGGGAGTCGAGTTTAAAATCCGAGGTCAGAACGAAGAGCAGGAAAATTCCTCTGCTTTCTTACTCAACGCATTTATCGTGGCGCTGGTTGGTATGGCTCTGATCTTAATTACTCAGTTCAACAGCTTCTACCAAGCGTTTCTTATTCTGAGTGCGGTATTGTTTTCGACGGTTGGCGTTTTTGCGGGCTTGTTGATATTCCAGAAACCTTTCGGTGTGATTATGTCGGGTATCGGCGTGATTGCATTAGCGGGTATTGTAGTGAACAACAACATCGTCTTAATTGATACGTACAATCAGCTGCGCAAACGAGGGTTGGATAAGCGTGATGCGATCCTAAGAACAGGTGTGCAGCGTCTGCGCCCGGTATTACTTACAACGATCACGACGATTCTTGGCCTGCTGCCAATGGTGCTGGAGATGAACATCGATTTGATTAATCAGAAAATCGAATTCGGTGCGCCAAGTACCCAGTGGTGGTCTCAGTTAGCAACCGCTGTTTCAGGTGGGCTTGCTTTTGCTACATTGCTGACGCTGGTGTTAACTCCCTGTCTGCTTATGCTAGGGAAAGAGCATTCATCTCATGAGGTGATTGGATCAGAGAAAGAGGTGATATAAATCGCCTCTTTCCCTGTTTGAGCTGCTTACTTCATGGTTAAAAGTTCGCTGTATCGGTCGAGCTTAGCCATGTTGATTTTCGCATTGGCTAAGAAGGTTTGTCTTGCTTGCCCAGTTAACGATTTTGATTGAGGTAAATTAACCGTGCGTGGGTTTTTGTGCACGCCGTTAACCAGGAACTCATAGTGTAAGTGAGGGCCGGTCACTCGGCCTGTACCACCTAACGTACCAATGGTTTGGCCCTGCTTAACACGCTGACCGGTTTTAACGGTACGTTTGGTTAGGTGCAAATACTTGGTAATGTAGGTATTACTGTGTTTGATGAACACGTAGTTACCATTAAATTTGTTGTATGACGATTTTTGCACCACACCATCACCTGCAGCCCAAATTGGCGTACCCACTGGAGCCGCATAGTCTGTGCCTCGGTGAGGACGAACTTTACCCGTGACAGGGTGCAGACGGCGAGGGTTGAAGTTTGAGCTTACACGACGGAAGTCCAATGGTGCGCGTAAAAACGCTTTCTTCATTGCTCGACCATTTTCATCGTAATACTTACCTGATTTTTCATCCAGAATCGCAGTGAAGGTATCCCCCTGGTTTTTGAACACGGCCGCGATGATTTTACCGCGTCCAATCACTTCCCCTTCGACAACCTCTTCCTGATACAGGACTCTGAACGTGTCGTTCTTACGAATATCTAATGCAAAGTCGATATCCCAGCCGAAAATTCCCGCTAACTCCATAATTTGGTTAGCGTTTAAGCCTGAAGAAATGCCTGCATTCCAGAAGTTAGATTTGATGGTTGCTTCGGCAAAGTTGTATTGATAATCGACCTCTTTTTTGTCGATTTCAGAGACGTATTTGCCATCTTGTAGCTTGATTCGGAAGGTTTCGAATGCGCTCAAGGTACGTCGTAATTGAACTAAGTCATTGTTTTCATCAAAGCCGAATTGCAGCCTGTCGCCAGGTCGGAGACGGGTTAGCTGCTGTTCCACTTCTTTATCTGAGGAAACCAGCTCATGCAGAATGCGCGCTGATAGACCTACACGGCTAAAGAGAATGGCTGCACTTTCACCATTTTTAACTTTGTAGGTCTCCCAGCGTAAAACCGAGGAAGTAGACGACGTCCCGTTTAATGTCGTCAATTCCATAGAAATTGGCACAGGATAATATTGCCCCACTTTTAAGCGGCTTTGCTGAGGGTTAAGTTCTTGCGGATCGGGTAAAAAGAATAGTGCGAAGATGATTAGCGCACTAAAAAAACCGATCAATACTTTGTGCAAGAGTGGAAGTCGGACAAAAATCGAATGCATGACGTACTTGTTTGCTAAATTAAACATAAAAAATGACAACTACCTAGTCTAACGTGTTTCAAAATGCATCGCTATTCAAGTAATATGTCCAGCTATTATATTTTGCCAAATCTGTGGGAGTGAACAAGAATGGCGAGCATTGAAGCTGCACTAGCCGAGATTAAGCGCGGTGTTGAAGAGCTGATTCCAGAAGAAGAGCTGATCGCAAAACTAAAAGAAGGTCGTCCTCTACGTATTAAGTTGGGCGCGGATCCAACGGCACCTGACATCCACCTGGGCCATACGGTTATTTTCAATAAGCTTCGCTTGTTCCAAGAGTTAGGCCATGAAGTGACGTTCCTGATTGGTGACTTTACTGCAATGGTTGGTGACCCGACAGGTAAAAACTCAACTCGTCCACCACTTAGCCGTGAAGACGTACTGCGTAATGCAGAAACGTACAAAGAGCAGGTGTTTAAGATTCTAGACCCAGCAAAAACTAAGATCCAATTTAACTCAGAGTGGCTTTCTGAACTTGGTGCTGAAGGCATGATTCGCCTGGCGGCTAACCAGACAGTTGCTCGAATGCTAGAACGCGACGATTTCAAAAAGCGTTACACAGGCGGCCAGCCAATCGCCATTCACGAGTTCATGTACCCATTACTGCAAGGTTGGGACTCAGTGGCAATGGAAACCGATGTTGAGCTCGGCGGTACTGACCAGAAGTTCAACTTGCTAATGGGTCGTGAGCTACAAAAATCTCACGGTCAGAAGCCTCAGGTTGTACTAATGATGCCTCTTCTTGTTGGTCTGGACGGCGAGAAGAAGATGTCTAAGTCTGCGAACAACTACATTGGTATCAGCGAAGCACCAAGTGAAATGTTCGGTAAAATTATGTCGATCTCTGATGATTTGATGTGGAGTTACTACGAACTTCTGTCTTTCCGTCCGCTGGAAGAGGTTGCTCAGTTTAAGGCTGATGTTGAAGCTGGTAAGAACCCTCGTGACATCAAAGTACTGCTTGCCAAAGAAATCATTGCACGTTTCCACAGTGAAGCCGACGCTGATGCGGCGGAGCAAGAGTTTGTTAACCGTTTTGCTAAAAACCAAATCCCTGATGAAATGCCAGAATTTGAGTTCGAAGCAG